>CAZCXS010000150.1:0-3561 GCA_964502685.1 uncultured Candidatus Bathyarchaeia archaeon | reverse complement strand
CAATCTGATTCCTCTTCTCGTCTTATTCTTGATTCAGGTGCCGCTGGTTCTGATGGCTAAAGTCCAGAGGGAATGGATACGTTCGATGAAGGGCTCAGTGATGTTTGCTATCGTCATCTTTGCCATGAATCTTCTTTCGCTCTACTTTTACGGCGGGTATGAAACGCTCGGCTCTATCTTGGAGCGTTCTTTAGCTATGACTCTTCGGTTTATTGTTTTAATTCAGACATTCTCGATCTTTTTCTTAACAACGTCCCCCGATATGCTCGGATTAGCATTAGAACAGAGCCACATTCCATACGAGCTCTGCTTTGCATTTACAACAGCCGTTCGATTCGTTCCTGTCTTGGCGGAAGAAGCCCAGACCGTTATGGATGCTCAGAAGGCGAGGGGACTCGAGCTGGAAGGAGGCAACTTTTTAAAGAGAATTCGCAACTACATCCCTATTCTTATCCCGCTGATAGTGAATGCTATCCGCCGAAGCTTGGAGCTCGCGGAGACCATGGAGTCTCGGGCTTGGGGGGCTAATAGAAACCGTACGAACCTGTACATGTTGAAGATGGAGAAAAAGGATGTTCTCTTGATTCTGTTCTCGTTTCTCATCCTAGCCGTTTCCGTATACGTTTCAATGTACATCCAGATACCGTCAATAATCCAGATCTTGACAAGCTGAAAATTCGCGGCTAACAAATATTGAAAAATATAAAGAGAAAATTTGGTTTTTATGGTATGCAAACCGCGGTCTGAGTGTGTTGAACTCCTTCCATCTGATGGATTTTTTTGATCAAATCCTTTATGTCCTGTAGATTATTCAGCTCAGCAAAGGCGATGATGTCGTACTGTCCCGTCACGATATGCGCAGTTCTAACACCCTCAATTTTTAAGATTTTATCGGCGACCGGCCATGGTTCGCCTTTCTCAACTTGAATTAGAACATACACACTTATGGGCATAGCTACATCGCTTTTTACCTTTAGTCGAATCTTCTAAAAAGACTATCGATGTGCGGTTTGAGCTGAAAAGCCTTTTAAATGATTTGTTCGAAGTAACAGATGAGAATCCAGCAGGTAAAAGGGTCAAGTTAACAATTTCTTTATTGTTAGGGAGAAAATGGAATGGAAGAAGAGATCAAGAAAATCGCGGAGCTAAGAGAGATTCTTGAGGAGAGAATCAAAAATCTCGAGGCTGAACTCGATGGGATGCGAGCTCTTCTTGATTTTGTCAATAACCTCCTAATAGAGCGGAGTTTCAAGAAGGCGGGGGAGATAGCTAAGCCGCAACCGCCCAGGCCAAGTGAGACCGCACCTCCACCAATCGCTAAGAAAATTCTCAGAACGATCCCGTTGAAAACAGCGTCGGGAGAGCTCCTTGCAAACATGTACGTTGAGGAGGGCCAGATCAGCATTGTACCAGCGTCGGATAAGCAGTTCAACGTGAATACACCGCCATTTACAGCCTTCCTCGTCGAGAGGATATTCGCAAAGATGCGGGAGAAGGATCAGAATCTCGTGCGGCAAGGAAAGATTATGCCGAACGAGGTTTTCTCATACGAGATCGAGAAGGAAGGAAACATCATACGTGAGATAAGGATCAAGAATGTCGATCCGGAACGAGAAAGGGAGATTAGATCCGCCACGCGTTGGACGCTCGAGAAGATGTATGATAAGATGCGCGCAGCATCCCAGACGTAGCTCTCTGGGGAATATGCGTGAGTGAAAAATCAGCGGCGCTGGTATCCGCGATCCCACACTTTCGATGTTGCATTTTTGCTCGTAGAATCCGGCGGGGTTTCGTTAAGCCCGTGAAAAGACTTCGTGAAGGATTTTCTCTAGCCACTTCTGATCTGTTTCATCAAAGCTTTCTAATTCTTCGCTGTCGACGTCGAGAATCGCGATTATATCCCCTCTGCTGTCAAATACCGGTAGGGCGATCTCCGATTTAGACCTCGGATCGCAGACTATGTGCCCGGGAAAAACTCTGACGTCGGGAACAATTATCGTCTTTCCCTCCTTCATAGCCCTCCCGCAGACGCCCGTCGTAGCTATTCGAGCGCATGCCGGCGGCCCCCTTGAAGGTCCCAATTCCAGGAACTCGCCCCTGGGAAAGTAGAAGCCGATCCAGAAATAATATGGAATCTCCTCTTTCAGAACTCTGCAGATTAGCTCCATCTTTTCATGAGCATCTAGACCTTTGATCTTCCCAATTATCTCCCTAAAGCATCTCTCATAAATCTCTGATTTGTCAATCATCCTTTACGTCTCACCAACCTCGCTTCATGCAAACCTCGATAAAAACATCAACGAGAAGGAGCGTTTGAATTTCTTCTTAACCTTCTCTATCGGCTCGCCTAGCACCCTTATTTTGTCCAAGTCGCATGTGCCGAGTCCCTTTTTTGAGGCTAGAACGATGTGCTCCGCCTTTTTAGGGTTAAAGTCCATCACGGCTGCTCCGACGGTGTCTACGGCTACTGGATCTAACCCGGCTATAACCAGATTCATCTCCACAGGTCTTCCTGCAAGTTCATGGCCTTCTCCGCCTATTATGCCGTCTATAACTGCGAGTCTAGGCTTGACTAGCGAAGCGAGATCAGCGATCTTCTTACTTAACGAGCGGTGGATCTGACCTTTCGGGCTTACCACACCCATCATATTCTTAAGGCTCAGGGTTACCCCAGCCATTCTGTGGAGTTTAAGCTTCGGCACGCTGACTATCGCGGAGTTCAGGGCTGTCTTTGAGATCCTAACGGTCTTTAAGGCTAAAGGTGAAGGAACCTCAGCGATAACATAATCATCATCGTTAAGGTCTATTAGATCCACGCTCCAACGCTTCGCAACCTCATCCACGCCGGCTACCTCAAAGGCCCTCATAGTATCAGCCAAGCCGCTTCCCTCACCGATCGCTATATTGCTGAACCCGTTCTCCTTCAGAAACTTAACTACGCCCTCAACAATCCTCGCGTCGGTTGTTACTCCGGTTGATGGGTGACTAGCATTTATGTAATTCGGCTTCACGAGAATTCTCTCGTCAGCCTTGAAGGCTCTGTTTGCCTCTATTTTTTCCAAAGCTTCAACAACCATATTTACAGGATCATCGCCCTTAACTATGGCAACCGTCGCCTCATCCATAACGAAGCGCTCCCTTTTTCTCTAATTGATGTTTCATGATATATTAATTCAATTCATTAAAACCAAAAAGGTACACGCGAAGAATCATTAGTATCCATACGCATACTGCTTAAAACCAACCTTACTGGAAAGACCGCTTAACAAGGCGGGTCACCATATAACTGAGATGCTCGAGGTATGAAACCGTACTCGACTGAAAGATAAAGAAGCAGCAAAACCACCTTATACGAGAAATACCAACAAATTCGATCCTTTAGAAGATTTAGAAGACTATATAAACTATATAAACTATTTAAAGAAAAAAAAATTCTGCGGCGCATTCTGAAATTTAGAAAGACGTATATCTAAGGGTTCGTTTGCAGTATCGATGGAAGGGCATGGGTCATGTGTCTGCTGAAAGTTTATCTTGATCTCGCAAGAAGACCCCGTCCGGGAG
>CAZCXS010000149.1:0-3593 GCA_964502685.1 uncultured Candidatus Bathyarchaeia archaeon | reverse complement strand
TTAGGCTCTTTGCGTCTCGGGTCTCCTGCCACCATCGTCCTGTCATACTTCATGAATACCGTTCGGAGATGGGAGCTCTTAGTCCATTGAATCAGTCCCCTGGCGAGGGCCATTCTGCTGGCTTCAGCTTGTCCCATGAAGCCTCCGCCTTTCACTTTTATCTTGATGTCTAGATTCTTCCAGACGTCTTCTCCCGCAAGCAGCAGAGGTTCACGTATCTTCTCCCGAGCTATCTCAGGCTGGTAGATCTCAAGGGGAATATTGTTTATTCTTATTCTTCCCTTCCCCTCTCTGATTATGGCTTTCGCGATCGCGGTTTTCCGTTTCCCGCTGATCACCAAGACCTTCTTAGCTGGCATGTCATTCACCTTTTCATTCTTTCCAGCCTATGTTACGTGCGAGTTCAGAGACTTCTATATGGGGGCCTCTTAAATCTCTACCGTCGGCCTCGGGGATTTTCTCCCTCTCTCTTCCTTTGTAATCCCTAGGTACACCTATGTAGACCCTCAGCCTCTTCAGCGCTTCCTTTCCACGAGGCTTCTTCCGCGGCAGCATCCCTCTGATTACTTTCTTCACAATCATATCGGGCCTTCTGGGATGAAGAGGCCCCTTGCGGAAGTGACCTATTTGGAGAAATTCCTGCTTCTCCCTCAAAATACTCAGCCTTTTCCCGGAGATTAACGCCTTCTCAGCGTTTACGATGACTATTTTTTCGCCGTTAAGCAGCCTTTTAGCCACCTGGCTGGCCATTCTGCCGAGTATAAGCCCCTCAGCATCGATTATTGTTTCCCTCGGTTCTTTCTCAGCCATTTTGCTTTCACCCGATTATCTTGACATTTGAACCCTTAGGGTTCATCTCAGCCAGCTCAGGAATGGTCAAGCATTTTCCTCTTGCCTTTATTATCTTGGATCGAGCTTGATCTGAAAAGGCGAATGCCGCTACTTTTACTGGATGGCTGATCGTCCCAGCCCCCAAGACCTTTCCGGGAACTATCACTTCATCGTTCTCTTTAGTGTAGCGGCTTATACGGCTTATGTTAACTGCGATCCTTCTTCTCTTAGGCTTTGAAAGCATCTCAGCTACTCTACGCCAGATCGCAGCTTCATTCTCTCTTGATTTCTTCCTTAAGAAGCGAATTAAGCTAAGGAGCTCCGGATTAGTTATCTTGGTTCTCCTCGGGCACATTTACCTTCACCAAAAGCTTATCTAAAAATTCCGAGTATTTCTTCTCGTAGATCTTGAAGGCCTCATTTATTATGCGTTCAACAGGTAAAACACCCGTCGACTCCACGTAGAAGATGAACGAGTTTTCATTCCCGTTAACCTCAATGGCCGGCGGATCTTTCGGGCAGGCTCTCACACAGTCTTTACATAAAGTGCATTCAAGCAGATTTGCAACCTCAATTTTACCGTTGGATTCTGCCAGAACCTTCCTCGAGCAGATGCCTACACAATCACCACAAGCATCGCATCTCTTTGAATCTATTTTTATCTCAGGCATATATCTATAAGTACACGCCGAAACAGGCTGCCACTTAGCATGCTCTCTTCCTCTGCCTAGCTTTGCGTAAGCCTCAAGTCTGATCCTTTGACCCGGAGCGAGCTTTACAATGGGGATTTCGCCGCTAACGGGAGCAATATTCGGGTCTTCTGGAACCAGATCCTTCGAGTAAACGACCCTCCCCTCAGTTTTAGCTTCTACATCTAATATCAGAACGGCGCGGCAGAGTTGACAGCCAAGCTCGCTTTGGCAGCTACACTCTTCGGGAAGATTGTAAGAATCAAGATCCGTCTTAAGGGGGATCAGTCCCAGCCTTAGGGCTAATATCTCATCGTGAAGGACAGAATCGTTCTCAATTACCATAATATCATCGATTGCCATGCATGGAACCTCGGAGAGGATGATCCTCCTAAGCGTATTTGCGAGGGATGCCGTTATCCCGTCTACTATGAAACGCATCGAATCCTCATTTTTTTCAAGGATTTGAACGTTCATCGTGGAGGTCCTCTTCGCCAAAATTAGCAGCCCGTTACCGCTTTTCTCTGATAAACAGATGAGAGCTCTATTTCAACTTTTCCCTCGCAGATATTTCACTTGAACGTTCATCTCTATCATGCAATTCCGATCTATACCCGCCGCCCTCTCCGACCGCCTTTACGTCTAGTTCCATCATGAGGCAGCGGAGTAACCTCTTCAATTCGCCCGATCATTCTAAATCCAGCTCTAGCCAGCGCTCTAATAGCAGCCTGAGCGCCTGGTCCAGGCGTTCGAGCTTTTGAACCTCCAGGAGCCCGAACCTTTATGTGTATCGCGGTTATGCCTTTGTCTTTAGCTATGGCCGCGACGTGTGCTGCTGCCCTCATGGCGGCGTATGGAGACGACTCCAGCCGATCGGCCTTTACGAACATTCCTCCGGAAGCTCTGGCGATGGTTTCCGCTCCGGAAAGGTCCGTTATATGCACTATTGTGTTATTGTAGGAGCTGTAGATGTGGACGACGCCCCATTTCTCGTTCTTACTGCTCAAGTTACATGCCTCCTGCCGCTTCCACCTCTATGGATGCTCTTATTGGATGCTCAGGATTAGCCAGGGGACTTGTAGGCGCATACTCTATACTGTCTTCCTCTTTTCTCGGCACTATATAGCTGGGGGAGAATACCTTTTTTCCGTTAATAGCGATATGCCCATGTGTGATTAATTGACGGGACTGATGAATAGTCTTTGCTAGGCCTTTTCTGAAGACTATAGTTTGCAGTCTCCTCTCAAGAATCGATTCTACTGTAAGATCTAAAACGTCATCGAGCACGGCGTCCTCTGATAAGATGCCGAGCCGCTTCAACTTTTCCAGAAGCTGCTTCTCAAGCATCCTTCTTCGCGACGTAGGCATGCCCAATAACGATCTGGCTATGCCGCGGAACTTGGAGAGCATTGTTCTATGCCGCCAAAGCTCTCTCTTGTTTCTTAAGCCGTACTCACCGAGTAATCTGAGTTCGCTCTCCAGAACGTCGGAACGCCATGGAAATCTCGGAGTCTCATACTTCTTCTTCGGTTTCTTCGGATCACCCATTCTATCTCCGCCTCTTCCTCACTCCTACAGATCTGCCTTTTCTACCAGTAGTTCTAGTTCTTTGCCCCCTCACCTTAAGCCCATAAGAGTGCCTGTGCCCCCTCCACGATTTCATAGCTTGTTCTCTTTCAATGTCTTCCTTCACTTTCAAGTCAAGATCAGAAGTTATGAGATGAATATCTTTTCCAGTCTCCAAATCTTTCCGTCTGTTGAGAAGCCAGCTCGGAATGCCATAATTACTAATATTTGAAATGGCATCTTCAATCCTTCGGATCTCTGCTTCTGATAGGAAACCTAAGCGTTTATCCGGGGGGACCTCGACCTTTTTCACTATGGCATCCGCTAACCGAATGTTGATGCCTTTTATCTGGGTTAAAGCGTAGGCAACCCTTCTTGTTCCGTCTAGGTCCCTACCGGCGAGACGTACGATATGCTTGAATTCCGAGGACATTATCAAGCCTCTTTCTACTCTTGCTTTTTAATACGAAGAGAACATTTATATTTAAAGAGTACGCTTCTGCCGTG
>CAZCXS010000148.1:0-3594 GCA_964502685.1 uncultured Candidatus Bathyarchaeia archaeon | reverse complement strand
CCTCCACCATGGAGTTATCATTACTGGATCCTTATCTCCGTAAAGCCTCTGATACGTAGGATTCTCTTTGAGATAATCAGCAGAGACGTTAAGATACTCGGTTGAGAATCTCAGATGTCTCCCTTCATCCGCGAATGTCTCGAGTAGGGCTGAAAGCGAGTTTACCTCTGTCCAAGCTTTAGGGACAGCTATTACAAGCTTAACTTGCGAGTACTCCAAGTTCAGTAGAACCTCAACGTCAGCTCGGGTTTCACGCAGCCAGTCGAGTCCCGTTATCCCAACGTCTTGTAGGCCCTCGCTGATGAACATCGGGATCTCCTGCGGTCGAAGAATCTTCAGCTCTATTCTCGGATCGTTTATCGCCGGTCTGTAAGAGCCTTCCCGCCAAGATATCGAATACCCCGCACGTTCAAGAATGTTGAACGTCGGCTCCGCCAAGTGCCCTTTAGGTATAGCCAGCTTAACCTTCTCCATAACTCATCACCTTAAATTTACGCATAAATAGAGAGGAAGATAAGGCCGATGAAAGCGAAGATGAGACGTGTGAAAAATAATTATCTAGGAAAATAGGGCTGAAAGAAAAGTCTAAAATGAACCCGCATGAGCTATTGATGAACGCAAACGCCTCGTGTGAACCTGATCCCTCACTTTATTCCCTCGCAAATTACGCAGATACCTTTGTACATATAAAGATTTCTATGCCTAGAAGCCTATTTCATATACTTCGCCAGCGCCGTCTTAACGTCTAATCCTTCATGAACGATGCCGCAGAGCACACGAACCATCTTCGCAGGATGCTTATGCTGGAAGACATTTCTACCCGTCGCCGCTCCCGCCCCGCCTGCACGTACAGACTCATAGACCATCTGGCAGAACTCTTCTTCCGTCTCTGTTTTCGGACCTCCAGCCATCACGACGGGAACCGGGCAGCCTTTAACTACCTCTCTGAATGTCTCTTCGCTTCCGGTGAAGTTTGTCTTAACTATGTCTGCTCCGAGCTCTGCGCCTACACGAGCAGCATGCTTAACAACCTCTACATCGTAGGGATTTTTAATCTTCTCCCCCCTAGGATAGACCATTGCCAGCAGAGGCATACCCCACTCGTCGCATATTCTCGCAACGGCTCCGAGGACTTTGAGTTGCGCCGGCTCGGTTTTCGACCCGACGTTTATGTGGATTGAAACAGCATCCGCCCCCATCTTTATCGCTTCAATGACGTCTGCTACTAGAACCTTATCGTTCGGATCAGGCCCAAGAACGGTGCTTCCGGAGAGATGCATTATCAACCCTATATCTTTGCCGTAGCCTCTGTATCCCGCTCTTATTATGCCCTTATGGAGGAGAACGGCGTTAGCTCCGCCTTCAGCGACCTGATTCACAATAGTCTTCATATCTTGTAGGCCCTGGATAGGCCCAAGCGTCAGGCCGTGATCCATGGGGATAATGACTGTTCTCCTCGTATCCCTGTTCATTATCCTGTCTATCCGTATCTTCTTCCCTATCTCTGTCAAATCAAACACCCTTCCATGGACGTATCAGATTATTTACCGCACACTTACCGTAACAATAGAATCAAGTCTCACAATAAAAGATTAATCCCTCACAGAGCTAACTTACAGGTTTATTCACGCTTGAAGCCGATCTGGCTCTTCACAAGACTTATATATGACATGTGTTTAGAAACGGAAACTCGGAGAGCCGCTCAGTTGAGAAACAAAACATCGTCTAATCATCTTCGCATGACGAAGACTAAGCGTTTCTTCACCTATTTTAGCGGCTATTATCCGACATTTTAAACGGAAGAGCCGGAAGATCCTGTTTTCTGCTTTCGGGCTCTTCTTTTTGGGGTTTGTTGAAAAATGAATGAAAACAAGAACGGAAAGGCTGTTGGGCGTCTCGTCGTTAAATTCGGCGGATCAAGCCTGGCCGACGGGCCGAGCATAGCTAGAGCCATAGACTCCGTAATAAAGAAAGCAAAGGAGGGATTTCAAATAGTCGTGGTGGTCTCAGCGATGGGAAAGACAACTGATTTTCTGATCGAAACAGCTACGCAGGCATGCGGAGGCAAAATATCTGGAGACTTGCTTGACGAGATAATGGCAATGGGGGAACGTACAAGCGCCAGAATCTTCTCTGCAGGGCTGAAATCCCGAGGACAGGAAAGCCTTTACTTGGACCCTGCCGGATCTGACTGGCCGATTTTGACGGATGCCAGGTTTAATAATGCAAAGCCTATTCTGCCGGTCTGTGAAAAACTGATCCGAAGGACCCTTGAGCCTTTGATCAGAAAAGGAATAGTAGTCGTTGTCCCCGGTTTCGTCGGGAAGACAAAGGACGGTAAGATCACAACAATCGGCCGAGGTGGAAGCGACATCACGGCCATGATACTTGCAAGAGCGCTGGATGCAGATCAGCTCATACTCGTCACGGACGTAGATGGAATAATGACTGCTGATCCAAAGATTATCAGGAATCCTAAAAAACTCGATGAGATCACGATGGATGCACTTGTAGGCCTGGCGGATTCAGGTACAAAATTCATTCATAAGAAGGCTCTTCGATACAAGAGCCCAGATATAGACATAAAGGTCATCAACAGCTCATCCGGCGATCTCGACTCCGAAGGAACGATAATCCGTGGAAGCTTTCCAAACGAGATAATCGTAGATTCCCATCCGGAACCAGCGATGGCCGTTACAATAGTAGGAGAAAAAGCCTCAGAGTCCTTTGGGACCCTAACCAGCATCTTCGAAGAAATCAGGAAGGCTGGCCTCCCGCTTTTAGGAATGTCAATCAATCATAACTCTCTGATTTTATATCTGCCTATGAATGGGCCTGACGGGTTGCTGGAAGCATTACATTCAATAGTGATAAGGGATAAAAGAACCATTGCCCTTGCAGTGAGGAGAGATATGGCTTTCATAAGAGTGAAGGGGGTAGGATTAGAAGAGACGCCAGGCGTGATAAGCAGAATAACAAGCATCCTGAATTCAGCCGGCATCAATATTTATGGAATATTCACAATTACTTCAAGCGTAGAGCTATTCGTGGATCTCCATAATAAGGAGAAGGCTCTCCGATTGATAAAGGAGGCTCTAAAAACAAACAACGAGATGAATTTTGAAGAAAAAGAAGGAGATGACGACTAAAAATGAGAGAGCTCTGGATAAAAATTGATCCTTCTCTTCCAGTTGAGGAGAAGAAGAAACTGATTAAGAAAACTGTAGGATTCACCTCTACGTTTATAGTTGAACCTGAGGACGTTGAAATCGCGAGAGAAAACGGCGCCGAGACCATCGTCTCCACATCTGATGCTGGGGACATATTGCTCGTAGACTCTTATGAGGCTCTCTTGAGGGGCAAGGAGAAAGGTAAGAAGGTGTGCGTCTTTATATCCGTCAAAAATAAGGGAGACGAGAAGGAGATCACATCTGCCGCTGAAGCCTCAGCTGAGTATGTGATTGCGGCTTGTCCAGACTGGAAAGTGATCCCTCTGGAGAACCTCATCGCGGCGATTCATGGAAAAACAAGACTGATGGCTTTAGCCTCAACAATAGAGGAAGGAAGAACCGCTCTTGAGACCTTAGAAATCGG
>CAZCXS010000147.1:0-3608 GCA_964502685.1 uncultured Candidatus Bathyarchaeia archaeon | reverse complement strand
TTGTGGTGATGCGTCTTGAATAGAAGAATAATCTGTATTTTACTGTTTATGTTTTTCATTGTAGCATGGATGATTCCGCTCTTCTTCCCCATCGGTTCACTCGTTAGATACGCCTTTGAGGAGCTCAGAGTTCTGATTACGGGGATCTACATTGGATACTTCATTTTGAAGGTTGAGGTCTAGAATCCCAAATGACTTATTAAGGAGGCTTCGAGATCTATGCTGCGGAGCTTTCGTCTAAATGGAGATATCTATTTAGATCTTCGAGGCTGCTGAAATGAAGTTTCGTCTTTTGGGAAGGACAGGATTGAAGGTTTCTGAAATAGGGCTGGGTGGACATGAGTATAGACGGCCTCTTCCAACCACTCTTGGAAGGTGGGGAGAGATTGACTTGGAGAAATTCATGAAAACTCAGCCTAAAAGAAACGTTATTATCAAGAGAGCGATAGAATTGGGAATTAACTACTTTGATACAACACAGATGGAAGAGGCAAAGTCTCTCGGACTAGCATTAAAGAATGTTGGGGGAAGGGAGAAGATTCACATCGCCGCCATGATCGTCTTTCCATTCAGAAAGATTGATGGGAAACCGGAGTCTGAATGGAGAGAATTCTTCATTCGGGGAATAGAAGAGCGACTAAAGCTGCTGCATACAAGCTATATAGACGTTTTTAATCTCCACGAGCCGGAGGATAATTATTCTCGGAGAAAACTCAGAGTGGCCTTAGAGACTTTGAGGGAGATGAGGGATGAGGGGAAGATCGGATGGATAGGCGCTTCAAGCCACGACCTTCATTTTCTAGCCGAAATAATAAGGAAGTATGAATGCTTCGATTCGATAATGATCCCATACAATTATCATCGTCAGGAAGCAAGAGAGATTCTCTTTCCGCTCTGCAGAGCGTTAGAGATAGGCGTAGTGGTCATGAAGCCTCTTTCATGGCCCTATTATGGCATACCCTTCGTAAGATTTGGGCCTGTTGAAGGAGAAGAAAAGTCGCCTTATACCCCTGCACAATTATGCCTCAAATGGATTCTAGGCTCTCCTGAAGTCTCAACGGTGGTTCCCTCCGTAAATAGTCTAGAGGAGCTGGAAGAGAATATAGCAACAGTGGCGAGGGAAGGCGTAATAGACGAGAAGATTCTAGAGATGTATTTAAGGAGAGCTACGGGACCCGAAGCGAAGAAGAAACTGAAGGAAATGCTGAACGATCCAGCCGTTGATATCAGATACTACGCTAAGGAAGCCCTAGCAGGACTCTCATGATCGGGAAAGGATTGAATGGAACTGCCTAATGGAGATAATAGCGGCCTAACTAAAATATGCAAGACTCGATGGGATAATGATAGTCCCTTGCATCCCTCCATTCATTTCATCATCCAACTTTATCTGGTTGCAGCCGTCATAGCTAATCAGCTCTCCATCATCTTCGTTTTGAGTAGACTTATAGAAGAAATCCCCAAGTATATCCCGTGCTGTTAAGGAAGAAATGCGATATGATGGACGCGGTAAAATGATAAATAATGCCGGAGTCGATAATCTCTATTATGAGATTTCGGTTATTAGCCAAGTCTTTTAAGAGACGTATAAAGAGTCTTGAGCAGAATGCTTTCCTCATCGGATTGTTAAGTCTCATCTGGTTTCTTCTTCGCACTGGCACGAAGCCTACGAGAGCTGTTTATCCATGTCAAAGAGTCGCGGCGGCGAACAGCTACCTCTGGTTCACAATCTACGTGCTTCCATTCCTTCATTCTGTCTCAAGAAAACTTCTGACCATGAACCTCAGCCGGAGAAAAATTCTCGTCTTATCCATTCTGGCCGTGATTTCAGTCGGATCAGTAATCTCGTGGCGTTTATATGAGATGTGGAGTAAACCTGAACGCGAGGTTGTAGGGTTGAAGCTTGAGGGATGGAATGCGAAGTTCCAGCCGTCTTCTGACATATTCGTCGTGAATGGTACCAGGGGAGGAGACGGAGGGATAATTGAGCTGATAAATCTTATGGGAAAGCATGGTCTCTGCTTCTATAAGTCCCAGGAGGAGGGAGAGAACAAGGGTTCAGACGGCTTAATCGCGAGGGACGACGTGGTCTTAATAAAGGTTAACAGTCAGTGGGATCAAAGAGGCGGGACAAATACGGATCTGCTGAAGGAGCTAATACAAGCGATATTGAATCATCCGGACGGCTTCGTCGGAGAGATCGTCGTCGTAGATAACGGTCAAGCCCAATATGGCTCCGCTGGGAATGGTGGAAGCTTCAGCTGGGACCTAAGCAACGCTGAAGATCCTTCTCAATCAGTTGGGAAAGTTGTCAGCATGTTCTCCGGCTTGCATAAAGTTTCAGCTTATCTTTGGGACACGATAACCACGAAGCAGGTAAAAGAGTATAAAGACGGCGATATGGAAGACGGCTACGTCGTTAACATGACTGTTAACCCTAGAACTGGAATAATGGTTTCTTATCCAAAGTTTAAGACGAGGTTCGGCACGTACATCAGCTTCAAGCTGGGAATATGGAACCCCGAGACTCAGACCTACGACAGCGAAAGGTTAAAAGTTATAAACATGCCGGTTTTGAAGACCCACAGGACATACGGCGTCACGGCCTGCGTGAAGCACTATATGGGCGTGGTCTCCGATAAATTGACGCGTAGCTTGGGAGCCAGAGCTCACGACACTGTTGGCGCGGGGGGCATGGGAACCGAGATGGTTGAGACAAGATTTCCGGTCTTGAATATAATTGACGCGATATGGGTGAATGCTGTTCCGAGGCGTGGACCTAGAACCCCCTATGAGATTGCTACGAGAGTGAATGTTATAGCTGCAAGCACGGACCCCGTTGCTCTTGATTATTGGGCTGCGAAGTACATACTTATGAAGGTTGCGAAGTTGAAGGGATACAGCGATCTGAGTTCGATGGATCCGGACAATACTAGCTCCGGTTCCTTCGGGAATTGGCTGACGCTTTCAATGAATGAAATAATACGAGCTGGCTATCAATCGACGGTGGATGAAGATCACATGAATGTCTATGTAATCTCCCCCTTCAGCTAAAGCAGAAGTCTCTCTAGATGCTTCCGTAATAACTAATCTTGAATCTTAAACCTTGTTGGACTTTACTCAGAAATTCATAATATCCTTTATTTTTCTATTTTATAGGAGTTAAGAAGAGATGAGCTTTGATGCTTAAAGCGGAGAGATTAAAGTCGGAGATTAAGGTTTACCGGGACGGAAAGACAAAGCGAAAAGTTTGGAGGATGACGAGCTGGGATGACGCGAACTGCGTAGCAACATACTTCTATCTTCAAGCCTTTTCCGGAGATGAACGGTACATAATCTTTGCATCTGACAGGACTGGAAAATTTGAACTTTACAGACTAGAGGTAGAGAACGGCGAGACTTTTCAGCTGACGGATAACCTAGCGCGTTTATACTTCAATGTGCATCCGAACGGAAAAGAAGTCTTCTATCATGGGAAAGATGGGATATACGCCGTTGATATTGAATCCCGTGAGAGACGGCTAGTAGCCGATATCAGCGAGAAGCCTTGGGATTACACATACGGAGGGCCCAGCATCTCAGGAGACGGCGAGAAAGTGGTCTGTCTT
>CAZCXS010000146.1:0-3610 GCA_964502685.1 uncultured Candidatus Bathyarchaeia archaeon | reverse complement strand
TGCTACTGCCTATTTGGGGTACATCACTGATTATGAAATGAAGTACATATGGCAGGCAATAGAGAATGAGCATGTAAGAAGCGCCGTCCAGCGTGCCATGTGGGAGTCTGGGGAAAGCCTAATCAGAGAGTATCCGGAGGAATTTGACAAACAAAACATGAGAGAATACATAGACGATTTAATCAGAAGATTCGATAATAGATTTCTCGGAGACACCATTTACAGAGTAGGTAGGGATCTACCCCGAAAATTATCAAGAAACGATAGGCTTATAGGAGCGTTACTTCTAGACCAAAAAATTCCGTTCCGGCATCTTACACAACGGTCGCAACCGCTGCGGCGATGTTCTTCCGTGCGAGGGACGAGAGAGGAGGCCTCTACTTTAAAGATAAGATCTTCGCTGAGGAGATATATCCACGCGGAATAGACTATATTCTTGAACACATCTGCGGCTTGGATCCAAGAAAAGATAAGGCGTTATTCCAAAGGATCAAAGAAACTTATCACTTGATAGCTGCTGACCCTAAAAATTGGACCCGCATATTGAATATTTCTTAGAAAGTAATTAGTTATCCAGCCGAAAAGAAGGTCTTCTGATTCAATCTAACCTAGGATTCGAGCAAATTTAATAACCAAAGAGCTACACTTTTAGGTTAACTGCAGGAATCGAGACGGAGTATTATGAACCCCAGCTGTTCAGATGCTTATTCATCATTGATTAAGGAACTCCAGAAGAAACTTCATGAATTAAGAGAATATCGAAGAGGATTTGTCTGGCGTTTTCTCCAAGGCAGTTCTCCCCAAGCATATGAAGCTAGCTTCGATGATTCTTCTTGGGAAGAAGCTGATTTGCCGATGACCTTCGATGCTAGAAGAGGCGACGGCTGGTTTAGATGTAAAGTCATAGTTCCTCAAGAGATCAACGGGATTGATGTTTCAGGATCCGTTGTGAAGATATTTTCTTCGCCGATCCTAAGCAAGGCGGAAATCTTCGTTAATTCGAGAAGGGTTCTCAGCGCTGATTACTGGACGGAGCTTAGAGGACCCCGAATAATACTGAGTAGAAATGCGCAGCCGATGGATGAGTATGTGATCGCCGTTCACGTCTTTCAAAGATACGAGCCCGTGAATGTTCCAGCTTTCGAGATCCGTTTCGAAAAGGTGGAGAATGTAATATTTGAGATTGAATCATTCATACAGGAGCTCAGATTTGCAAGGATCTTAGATGAAAAAACAGTTAACATCGTATCTCAGAATTTTGACAAAAAGACAATCGACGGAGACCCGTCTTCTCTTATCGTAGAGATAAATAAAGCTAGAGCTCAGATGGCCAAGCTCAAGAGAGCAGCGAAACAATTCAAGGTTCATCTTGTGGCTCATGCTCATATCGACATGAATTGGCTTTGGCCATGGGAAGACACCGTCGCGACGATAAAAGATACATTCAACACGATGCTTAAGCTCATGGAGAAGTATCCAGACTTCCGTTTCTCACAGAGCCAAGCGGCAGTTTACAGAATCGTTGAGGAAAAATTTCCAGAGATGTTTAAGGCGATCAGAAATTATGCAGAGAAGAACCGGTGGGATATAACTGCTTCAATGTGGGTTGAGGCAGATCTGAACATGGCCGGCACCGAGGCCCTAATCAGACAGTTCCTTGAGGCTAAGCAGTACATTAAAGAAAAGTTCGGTTTTGAGCCTGAGGTTTGCTGGGAGCCCGACACTTTTGGGCATGTATGGATGTTGCCTCAGATCATCAGGAAAACCGGCGGCAGATACTACTATTTTATGAGATGCGGTAAGGGAGAGCCTCTTTTCTGGTGGGAGTCCCCAGATGGATCGAGGGTTCTGGCCTTCACAAGCGTCTATAATAACTTTGTAACTCCCAAAAACATAGTTGACCTCGTCATCGATTTTTATGAGAGGTATGGCTTGAAGACGGCCATGTTCGTTTATGGCGTCGGTAATCATGGGGGAGGAGCAACCATAGAAGATATCGAAGCTGCGCTTAAGATTCAAGAGAAAGGGTTGCTGCCCGACGTATCCTTCAGCACAACGCATAACTTCTTCAGGGAAGTTCTAAACGAGCTGGATGGTAAGAGAATCCCCGTCATCAATGATGAGCTCCAATTCATCTTTGATGGATGCTACACAACGCATGGCGATATTAAAAGATACAATAGGCTCTGCGAAAGGCTTCTTGTAGACGCCGAGAAATTCGCTGCTTTTTCTGGGAGCTATCCGCATGACAGCGTAAAGAAGGCGTGGCGTAACATGCTATTCAATCAGTTTCACGACATACTGGATGGAAGCGGCACATCTGAAGCATACGTTTATCCCAGAAAACTGGCAGAAGAATCCATACGGATTGCACGTGAGACTCTGAATTCTTCGATTCAAAGAATAGCTGATCAAATAGGGTTCTCTAGATCGGAAATCGCCGTTGTAGTCTTTAATTCATTATCTTGGGACAGGGTTGATGTTGTAAGGGTGAAGATTCCAGGCGAAAAGATTCCGCGGAGACCAATGCTGATCTCGGCTGATGGAAGAGAGAAAGTTAAGGCTCAACTCAGCGGGGAGGAGCTGATTTTCGTCGCTAAAGTTCCTTCAATGGGTTATAAGACGTACTATCTAGTTGAAGATGAAGAGGAGCATGAAGAGCCTTCAACCGTCAAATTCGATGACGATACGATTGAAAACGAGTATTTTAAGCTTGAAATAGATAAAGATTCAGGGACGATAGCCTCTTTACTAGACAAGTCTGAGAAAAGGTTTGTCTTCAAAAAGGACAGATTCCCATATACCAAGCCGATATTCAGTAACCTCTTCCAAGTGTTATATGAGCTTCCTCATCGAATGTCCGCATGGATAATAGGCGAAATAATTCGAACAGAGAATCTAATAAGAGGAGCAACTGCAGAACTCGTAGAAAAGGGCCCCGTCAAAGCAACGGTAAAGGTAGTTCATAAGCTTCTCAATTCAAGGATCACTCAGCACATTTCGCTTTACGAGGGGATTCCAAGAGTAGACTTTGACACAATAATCGATTGGAGAGAAGTTTCAGACGATCATACAGAAGCCCCGATGCTTAAGGTCTCATTTACCCCCATACTTGGAAGTTCAGAAGTGACCTATGAGGTTCCATTCGGTTACGTTGATAGGCCGGCTGACGGCACAGAGGTTCCCGCTCTTAGATGGGTTGACGTTTCAGACGGAGAATATGGCGTGAGCCTTCTGAATAACTGCAAATATGGCTTTGACGCCCAAGGCAATACGATTCGCATGACCCTCATCAGAACCAGCTACAGCCCAGACCCTAAACCGGATGTTGGGACTCATAAAGTAATATACTCGCTTTATCCGCACACTGGCAGCTGGAAGGAAGCATTAACTTTCCGAAGAGGATACGAGATTAATCATCCATTAGAAGCGCTTGTCGTTACGGATCCCTCGGCAATTAAAGGTTCTAGGCCTGAGGAATTCAGCTTTCTAAGAGTTACGCCTGAAAACGTTGTTGTTTCCAGCGTTAAAATAGCTGAGGATTCCGAGGGCTTAATAGTTCGAATGTATGATGCGACAGGCGATGGAGCCGACGTTGAGCTGACCATCA
>CAZCXS010000145.1:0-3622 GCA_964502685.1 uncultured Candidatus Bathyarchaeia archaeon | reverse complement strand
CTGCTGCTGGAAACATAAACTCAACTTTGAAGTTTACAATCGATATTGAATCGCCAAGCGAGTCTATACTCTTCTGTCAGTTTCCAGGAAAGTCCACTAAGCCAGGTGATACAGTAAGGTTCCAGCTGAGACTTAAGAATCCCTTCAGATCCGAAACGAGGTTTAAGATATCGATTGGTTCTATACCCCCCGGCTGGGATGCATCCGTCAAAACCTCAAGCGGCGAATCCGTTACGGAAGTGATCCTCGGCGGCAACGAGTTTGTAAACCTCATAGTTGAGGTAGAGCCGCCGGAAACCGCAAAGGCGGGGAACGAATATAATTTAACGGTTATAGCCGAATCCTCCGATGGAATCGCGACGGATTCCCTACCGCTGATTGTATCTTTAACCGAGGCTAAGGAAGACATCAGAATCGCCGCTAAATATCCAGAGGTGACGGTTGAAGCGGGGAAAGCAGTGCAGTACCCGATCACGATATCAAACTTGGGTGATACCGACAGGCTTCTTTTATTATCCGTTAAGCCGCCTGCCGATTGGGATGTTGCCTTCAAATCCGGAACGATAGAGATATCGAGGCTGTACCTCGAAGCTGGAAGATCTGAAAACCTGATAATCAAGGCTACCCCTCCAAGCACGGTCAGCATAGGCACCTACACGATACCGGTCCAGATCAAATCTGAAGAAGGCGTCATCTACGCGGAGATGAATCTAAAGGCCATCATCGTCGGCTCTTATGAGCTAAGCTTGGAGCCGTCAACCCTCCTCACAAGCGTGACTGCCGGCGGCTCCATGATGTTCACGGCGAAGATTACGAATATTGGGCATACAACGGTCACAAGCGTCAGCCTCAACTTGGACATCCCGGAAGAATGGGACTCCTCAATCACTCCTGCACAAATAGAATCGCTTAAGCCGCGAGAAGCCTTCACCTTCACCATAGTAATAAATGTGCCGGAAGACACGGTTGCCGGGGATTACATGATCACATTGACAGGCTTAAGCGATCAGGTTCAGTCGGATCAGGTTCAAGTCAGAATCACCGTTACAGCTTCAACCTCATGGGGGCTAATAGGAATAGGTGTGGCAGTCGCGATGGTTATCGCCCTCGTACTCGTCTTCATAAAATTCAAGAGGAGGTAAAAATCGATGTCTGAGCCTATAATACAAACCCGTGAACTGACAAAATATTACGGGGACATCAAGGCTGTTGACCATCTAAATCTAACAGTCTATGAAGGAGAGATATTCGGTTTTCTCGGTCCAAACGGCGCGGGGAAGACTACGACTCTTCTGATGTTAATGGGGCTCACGGAGCCGACTTCAGGCACAGCTACTGTGGGGGGCTATGACATAATCAAAGAATCAAAGGAGGTTAGGAAGATAGCTGGAATGCTTCCTGAGGGCGCCGGCTATTATGAGGACTTAACCGCAAGACAGAACCTCGATTACATAGGTCAATTGAATGATATACCAAAGCCTGAAAGAGAGAAAAGGATAGAGGAGCTCCTCGAAGCCGTAGGCTTAACGAAGTGGGCTGACACGAAAGTTGAGAAGTTTTCCAGGGGGATGAAGCAAAGACTCGGAATAGCTGAGGTGCTTATTAAGAAGCCGAAGATCGCCTTCTTCGACGAGCCGACCATAGGTTTAGACCCCCAAGGCACAAAGGAGGTTAGGGATCTGATGATCAAGCTGAACAAGGAGCAGGGACTAACGATCTTTCTATCATCGCATCTGCTATACGAGGTTCAGCAGACCTGCCACAGAGTAGGCATCATACGTAAAGGCAGACTTGTCGCCGCGGACACGATTGAGAGCCTCTCTAACAAGATATCGGGGAAGGGAAATATGGTTATTGAATTTAAGTTGACGGAGGTAAGCCCCGACCTGATCCGGGAGATCGAAGCCATCACCGGCGTAACAAGTGTTGAAACTAAGGACGACAGGCTTTATGTGTATATGGAAAGCGATATGTCCAGAGAAGTCTCGGAGACGATCACGAAGCATGGGTCAATAATTCTGTTGATGAAGCCGAAGGAGTACAGCCTAGAGGAGATCTTTCTGAAATACTATGAGGGGGAGATCTAGAATGGCGGGTGCAATGACTGTATGCCGGAAGGAGCTTGCAGATCATCTGGGAAGTAAACGTTACATTGTGCTGTTCGCTTTGATACTGGTCCTGTCGACTCTCTCAGCTTATCAGGGTGCAGAGTACATAAAGGATAATCCTCAAGCCGGATTCATAGCTATCTTTTCAGGCGCTCGGTTCGGCTTCTCTTTCACATCGCTCATGGTCTTCTTCGGGCCGATAATCGGATTATCCCTAGGTTTCGATGCGATAAACAAGGAGAGAACAAGCGGAAGCCTCTCAGTTCTACTCTCCCAGCCGATATACAGGGACTCCGTCATAAATGGGAAGTTCCTCGCGGGGACAGCTGCTCTTTCACTCCTCACAGTGACCACTATCGGCATAATGTGCGGCGTGGCGATGCCTATTCTCGGGTTCGGGCCGACGGTTGAGGATGCTACGAGAATACTCCTATTCACGTTGCTTACGGTTCTCTACTTAGCCTTCTGGCTTGCCTTAGGGCTTCTATACTCAACAGTTACGAAGAAGACATCCACGTCGATACTTATGTCCGTCGCCACCTGGCTCTTCTTCTCGATAATAATCACCATAATAGCATTACTCGTCGCTAACATCTTAGTGCCGATAACGATTCCCCAGGGAGGCTTAACCCAAAAGTATATTCGGTCACCGGAGTTCAGACAGACAATGCGGAGAAGATTCATTGTCCAATCGAATATTCAGAGAATCTCGCCAGCCTATCTCTACAGCGAAGCAAGCGGGGCAATCCTCGGCATAATAGGTGGAAGATTCGGATTCATCGAGCCGGGGACAAGAAGACCATTCCGAACTTTAGAGTTGATGCAGGGGCTCACGGCAACCTGGCCTCAGATCACCGCCATAGCCGCCGGGCTCGTTATCTGCTTCACCTTGTCGTATATGCTTTTCCTCCGTCTAGAAATTAGGCCTGGGGGCTGATGGCGAATCTGAAATACAATTGATTCTTTTTATATTTGAAGCATATAATTGGATTTTATGATTGAAGTTATTGGGCATAGAGGAGCAGCTGGGTTAGAGCCTGAGAATACTCTTAGATCAATTCAGAAGGCTATTGATTTAGGCGTCGACAGGGTTGAGATCGATGTCCGCGTTACAAGAGATGGGCATCTAGTTGTGATCCACGATGAGACGGTAGATAGGACAACAAATGGGCATGGATACGTCAAAGACTTAACATTCAATGAGCTGAGGAGACTTGACGCCGGTAAAGGCGAAAGGATACCCACATTGGAAGAGGCTCTTAGACTCACAAGAGGCAAGGTAATCCTGCAGATTGAGCTTAAAGCTGCGGAGGCAACTGAACCAACAGTTCATCTAATCGAGAGAGAACACGCCGAAGGGGAAGTCATCATAACATCTTTCATGCATGAGCTGCTTAGAAAGGTTCATGATCTTAACCCTGTCTTGAGAACCGGAGCGCTATTTCTTGATGTTCAAGGCGACATCTGTCAGAGAGCCCTTGACGTTCACTCCGAAGCGATCCATGTATATTATC
>CAZCXS010000144.1:0-3637 GCA_964502685.1 uncultured Candidatus Bathyarchaeia archaeon | reverse complement strand
GTCGACAGGATACGGGCAACGGTGTTTCCGCTGATCACTATTCTCGGAAACACATGTGATTCAGAGTCCTCCGCGTCTGAGATAACCAGGTTGAGATTTTCAGGATTCACACCGATCAATGTGCCGGTGTATGTCTTATTGTCTGTGGTAACAACGGTTACGGTTGTATCTATAAGCGCAGAAACCTCACTGTTAAATCTTCTTTGAGCCATTGACATTCAGATCAGCCAAGTCTATTTTCGCACAACAGACTTATTATCTTTCCTAATCTTGCCCAGAAAAAACAGCCTGTCGAATCTGCTGTTGAAGAGTCAAAATTACGTTTGGAGGTACATCCTTATGCACGACGATGTTCGGCCCAATCCAGCTATGATAACCAACCTTAACACCAGGCATAAAGAGCACGCCTACACCGGTCTTCACATCATCACCCATAACGACGCCCATTTTCCTCCTACCAGTCTCAACCATTTCGCCTTTAATTCTCATCTTAACAGGCTTTCCGTCGAAACGCAGGTTAGCTATAATTGTTCCAGCTCCAAGATTACAACTTTCCCCTATGATGCTGTCGCCGACATATGACAGATGCTCAATATGCACGTCATTCATCAAGATGCTGTTCTTGACTTCAACGGCATTCCCAACTCTAACGTTTCTTCCAATGCTCGTATATGGCCTAACATAACAGTTCGGCCCTATGTCACTGCCTCGCCCTATATATACGGGCCCCTCAACGTAAACGCCGGAGCGGACCCTCGCCTCCTCATCCACAAATACTGCTCCCTCAATATGGGCGCCCTCCTCGACTTTTCCGAGAACCTCCGGCTTAATCCGCTTCAAGACTCGCATGTTTGCTTCTAGAAGATCCCAGGGTCTTCCAACGTCAAGCCAGTCCTCACGTGAGACTTTCACAGCGGCAATTTCCTCCCCGCTTTCTATGAGCAGCTTGATAGAGTCTGTTATCTCCTGCTCTCCTCTCGGAGACTTTCCCGTCTTTTTTATGGCCTTGAATAATTCAGATGAAAAGATGTAGACGCCTGCGTTGATCTGTTTGCTGTCTATCGATTCAGGCGGAGGCTTCTCAACGATCTCCACAACTCTGTTTTGAATCGACTTAACCACAGCATAGCGTTCAGGATGCTCAACTTCGACGGTTGTAAGAGTAGCTACAGGCTTCTTTTTCAGATGCAAGTCTAAAGCCGACTTGACTACTTCTGAACTTATCAGCAGATCACCGTAGGTCGCTAGGAAATCTCCATCCACGTGGTCTTCAGCTAACGCAAATGCATCTGCTGTTCCTCTGATTTCCTTTTGATGAACATATTCGATCTTTATTCCGAACTCTGAGCCGTCTCTAAAATGCCTTTTAATCTGATCAGCCTTGTAATTGACAACCAGTAGAATTTCTCTTATTCCCGCGTCTCTCAGCGAGGAGAGATGATGCTCCAGAAGCGGCCTCCCGCCTATCTCAATCATATGTTTCGGCCGTGTCTGAGTAAGTGGACGTAGCCTTCGGCCTTCGCCTGCAGCTAAAACGATTGCCTTCAATGCTTCCACGATAATAAATCTTTGAGAAAAGTTATAACATTTAATACTTTAAACCGTTGCATAGCATCCGCAAAAGGACAGAGCCCTACCTTGAGATTCTAGACACGAGTTTAGCTATTCTAGCTCCGAATTTTCTGCAGAGATCCACCTCTTTATCATTAGGAGCGCCGACCACAGCTAGTCCGTAGTGTTGGCCGTGTGGATTCCCCTGTATGATCATTCCATGGATGAGAAGAGCCTTGAGTATTGAGAGGATTGTTGTTTCGGCTCCGGAAGCCGTTCCACCCGAAGATGTGAATGCTGCGCCCACCTTTCCCTCAAGCTCGCCGTGTATCTCAACGCTTTCGTCTAGAAGTCTCTTTATCTTTGCGCTCATTAATCCGTAATATGTCGGCGAACCGATGATTATCCCGTCTGATTTTGAAAGATCGTCAAGTGAGACATCATCAACTCTCTTAAGGATGCATCTTATTCCTTCAACCTCCTCTACTCCCTCAGCCACCAATCTCGCCGCCTTTTCCGTATTTCCAGTCTTAGAGTCATAAACTACAAGAACGGTCGGCATCTCGATTGTTCACCTCTCATTAAATCAACCTAAAAAATAGATATGCCCTATATAGGTTTCTATGCGATGTTTTGCACTTTAATCGAGTTTAAACGCTTTTATTAACGATTGAAACGACCGTTTCAAATTTTGAAACATTTTTTCCGCAGTGTCCCTTAATTATCAGCATTTGCATTTATTCTAGCGGTGATTTGAAAAATGGCGAAGAGTCGTCAAATTGCAGCGCTTTTCCTCCTGACTATGCTTTTCCTATCAGCCGCTCCGTCGTTTATATTTGCCGCTGCCGCTGAAGAAGCCTCTGCAGACCAAAACGGAGACGAAGCGAAGACTAGGCTGAACAAATTCGCCCTTGTGATACGATCACGGAAGATGCTGGAAATCGCGAATAGAACAGCGACGCGAATCAAGTACTTCATAGATAAAATATACGATAATCAGTCCCTCATAGAGGAGCTTACAAATGCAGGTCTAATTGATGATCTTGAAGGAAACGTATCCCTCTTCGACGACGCGAAGGATCTTCTGAAAGATGCCTTAGAGGCGATAGAGTTAGAAGATTACGAAGGCGCGATTGCGAACGTCACCGAGGCTATGAAGATCTTTAGAGAAGTCTACAGGGCACTCCACAAAATTACGGAGAATTATATGGTTGCCATGAGGAACCGCGTGATCGCGTTGGGATTAATAGTCGCAATGCAGCGAGCCCTCCAAAGAATCGAGCAGATAGAAAGACTCGTCCCTGAAGGCGACGAGGAAACCATGAGTCTACTAGATGAGGCAAGGCAATACCTGAATATAACAGCTGCTAAAGAGATGCTTGCTGAGGGAAATGTGACGGATGTCTCTCACAACCTCACCGAGGCAAATCACCTGATCAACCAAGCCTATAAGCTTCTCAAGAAAGGGGCTAGGATGAGGATTTGGGCGAGGATGGGCAGGTACCTCAACAATATGGAGAGCTCCTGCCAGAAAATAATGGCAAAAATCCTTCTCGCCAAGAGGAGAGGGGTCAATGTCTCAGCTATCCTCGAGGAGCTCGGCTACCAGAACGAAACGGAGTTCAGAGAGGCACTGCTGAATATGATTATGACGGCGCGCGGTAAAGTTGAAGATATCAAGAAGGCACTGCTTGAACTTCATAAAATAAGTCAGACCTTCTGGAGAATGGATAGAGCACTAACGAGGCATCTGCATCAACACGAGTGGAAGAGCCATGAATCCCATGGTGGCCAAGGCCAAAGCCAGCAAGGCCAACACCAATCCCAGGGACATAATCAGACGCAGGGTAAACCTGGAAGCAGCGGGAGAGAATTCGGGAAAGGCGGCAGTCACGGTAATAGACGAGGCAAACCATAAGTTTAATGCCATGTAATTTTTTCTCTTGTCTTTTTTGAGAGTCTAGATATGAATTTCTATGCATCCATGAATTCAAGAAGTTTCTGATTTATGCAGAGACTTCTTTTGTGGACGCTGGAGAATCTAGATGAAGAAGGCATAACAGAAAATCTTTTGTTCAGAGCCGTT
>CAZCXS010000143.1:0-3640 GCA_964502685.1 uncultured Candidatus Bathyarchaeia archaeon | reverse complement strand
CCCGGATCGCCGAATAACGCTAGGGACCATCCCGTCTTCTTGCCCGTCTCTCCCTTCTCATGAACAATCTCGACATTGGCCAATCCATACTGCTGGGTTATGCTGAGCAGACTGTCAAAATACAGTATGGGTCCGAAGAGCTCTTGCAGGTAAGATGCGAGATATTCTATTCCGAACTTCTTGCCAAATCTAATCGTCTTTTCAAGTCGATGTTTAAGGAGATCACTCAAGTAATTATTGAATTCATCATCCATCTTCCGGATTCTTTCCCGCTCCTCCCCCAGAGGATCCGGAGTCCTCCTCTCTTTTGCTCTCTCATCCATCCCCATGGTAGGGGTCTCAGAGAGTCGAATTCCACGTGGAAGAGAAAGGATACGTCGCCTCGCACGTTTACTCCTCAGACCCAGCTCAGCCTCGATGAGCGGGATCGTCTCTTCGAGAATCCGCCATTCCTTATATCTGTCCCCATCGTATGAGACGACTATCAAGTTCAGCCTTGTTAGCTCCCTCAGCACACCTTCAAGATTCGTTGATTTCACATCCTTTTTAAGATCGCTTAGATTTGCGGCTCCACCCCGTTTCAAGAGCGATTTCAGAACCAGCACAACGTCTGATCCGTGGAGCGCTTTTGCTCTGCGGATCGCCTCTTCAACATTCTTTCCGAACCCCTCGACGCTGAGCCTGCCATTCTGCAGCGTATAATATTTGCCTCTGAAAACGGCCCATTCCCTCGGCTTGTGCTTCTTTAGAATCTTAATCAGTAAATCGTCATCTAAGGCCGCTCCTAAAACTAGGCAAGCCTCATCTTCGTCTTTTATCCGCCATCCGCTCGGAAATCTTTTAAAGTACGGAATATCGAGCTCCCTTCCGATCTGGTAAAGCTTCAACTTGGGAAATGCCCTTTTCAGAAGAGCCCCCCGTTCAAAAATCTTCTCATTCTCCACGGACTTTCTCAACGTCTAACACCCCACATCCAATATTACAATCCGGCATACATCTCCACGATTCTCCGCCCTTCATCACGGCCTACCCAGCCTTTCCTCTCAAGTTCGCTTATTCCCTCAGCGAGGCTTCTTGCGAATTCTGACGACTCCAAGAGATTATTGGATTTCCCCGCCTCAAAAAGAATCTCCCTAAATGAGATACTCGACTTCACCCTTTCTTTAAGCTTCAGAAAGATTCTCCTATCAAGCTCGGGGAATCTCGGATTAAGCAGAAGCTCCATTCTCGATTCGAGACTGAAAGAGAAAAACGCCCTCTTGATTCTCTGAAGAACACTTGTATAGCTCTTTGCAACCATCGGGGGATATATCTCAGCTCTCACCCTCCTCGGAGACTCGAATATCGCTACGTAGAATGGAATGCCGATCAATGATGTTTCCCCGATTCCGGATGGAATTGCCTTACCCTCAAGATTATTCAGCTCCTCAGTCTTCTCCGCGATTAACCCCCTTATCTGAGACTCTATCGCAGATGAGGCTTGATCTATCCGGCTTATCAGCTTGCTCTTCTCAGATATCTCAAGTTTCCTCGCTTCCTCGAGAATCTCAAGTTTCTCCAGTTCTTCCTTGATCATGATCCGGTATCTCTCTTCGATTTCCCTGAGTCTCTTCAGCGTCTCCTTACGAATCTTAGCTTCCAGCTTCTCCAGTTCAGATATCTTCTCCTTTAATACTCGAATGTTATTTCTGTACTTGGCGATCCTATTATCTATTCTCGTTGTGCTTCTATTCGGATACCTGCTTTTCTGCCGTTTACGAGCCTCCACAGCCTCATGTAGAGATGAATTAAGCCCCTCAAGCCTCTCTTTCAGCCTATTCTTCTCCTTGGCTGCCTTTTCGAGTCTCCTCTTACTGATATTCTCGAGTCTTCTCTTAGCCTTCTCCTTTTCCTTAGCTAGGCTCCTGACTTTTCTATCCACCAGCCTTTTTGTACGTTTAATTCTCGAATCATAGTCTCTCTGGATCTCCTCTATCTCTATGGAGACCCTTCCCTTATGATGTTCAGTCTCCCTATTCAAGACCTCGATCGCGTAAAACAGCGAATCTATCTCGTCGTTTAAGACACTCCACTGCTCAATGAGTCTTTGAGCTCTCCCCTCAGCCTGCTCCTGCGAAATGAGAAGCGGCGCAAAAGCAGCATCCGACCTTTCTCCTCCTCGGAATTCTACTGCCCCTTTAAGAATCTTTGTAAGCGATTTGAGCACTGGACCCTCGCTTATCACGCCCCTTAAAGTGACCCTCATGGAACGCTTGAATCTCTGAAAGGTTCGGGAATGCCGCTTCAGCGCTTCGAGAAATAGAGCAAGAGAAGATGAACTCCTATTCATGTCTTCGGTAAATCCGAGGACATCAGGAAGCTCGCTTCGTCTCATACTGGATGAGACTATGTCCAAGCCGTCGATTATTATGCATCTATCATCCCAAGGCACGGCCCAAAGGGGATAATAAAGCTTAGCGATGCACGAGATCCTCTCGGACTCCCTCGCTAGAATTCCAATCTTCTTCCGCTTCGCCTCGGAGAGACAGAGGATCGCCGCTCTCTCCATCTCAGCAGTGCAGGGATTCTCTCTTTCCGATTCTTCAGTTAAGTATGGAATGGTGAAGATCGGATGTATGCTTCTCAATTTGTCTTCATTGCTCCTTTAGGCTGGAAAAGTACTTGTTGGCGGCTTCGTAGCTCTCAAGGCTTCCTATGTCGAACCACACCCCCGTGAAGACGAAGCCGTAGACATCATCATGCCTGTACAGCCACTCAATGAAATGCCCCATTTTATCCGGATCGTTCCCCTCCTTTAGGTACCTAAGTATGCTCCGCACGCCTCTTCTCGTGAATGCGTAGCATGCTGTCGAAATTAGGGTGGACTGGGGGTTCGCTGGCTTCTCCTGAAAATCCACAATTCTGCATCCTTCGTCTATGTGGACTACCCCATATAAGCGCGCCTTCTCCCTGCTTCTGATATCATACAGCGCAATTACATTAGCTTTCTTTGCGTAGAAGTAATCCATGAAATCCGTTAATTTAAAGCTGAAAATATTATCTCCCCCTATGACAAGAAGGTCATCATCAATATCGTTTTCTCGAATCAAATAACCAAGCGCCCCTACGCTTCCCAGCTTTTCCTCCTCCGAACGGGCGTCCTCAACGAATAAACGGAGCTTCTTCTCGGTGTGAACGCCGTCCAGGTACCTTCTAAACTGGTCTTGAAACCTCATGTTCGTGGAGATGAAGATCTCCTCTAGGGTTGGCACTTGCTCCAAACTCGTCATTACATAATCCAGCATAGGTCTACCTGCGACAGGCAAAAGATGCTTAGGCCTATTCTTTGTCAACGGCCACATCCGCTTCGCATATCCACCGGCAAGAACCACAGCCTTCATCAGGGACACAACTAAATATTATGTCCAAGAAAACTCATAAGTCTTAAGTTCAAAGATATGACAGCTGGAGTAAGCGTATTTTTACTCCCCGATCAGATAAACGTGACCCTGGCCTCTTCGCTTGAAGAGGATATAGGCTAAGGACAGGATGTTTCTTAATGTTTATGAAAAATATAATGAGCTACCATTTTACGGAGGGGTCCATGGCGGTCGCTTCGCCGTTGTCAAAGCGCTACTTCTCTGATTCGGCCTCTTTTTTC
>CAZCXS010000142.1:2054-3665 GCA_964502685.1 uncultured Candidatus Bathyarchaeia archaeon | reverse complement strand
ATGCTGCGGGCCGAATGGTATCTCGAAGCTCATCTTCTTCCACCAAGTTTAGAGAGTATCCTATCAGCAGACCACCATTTCCTAAGAGGATATACGCCTTCAGGCCAGTTATCAGGCAGCAGAAGAGGCGAGAGGTCAGGGTTTCCCTCGAATTCAACGCCGAAAAGATCGTGGATCTCCCTTTCATAAAGGGCGGCGCCGGGGATGAGATCAACTATCGAGGGGAGAACAGGATCATCTTTAGGCGTTTGAACTTTAACCGAGATTAAAGCGTCCGTGAAGGCGACATGGTATATTACCTCTATGTTAGAGCCAACCTCAAGCGCCGTAATCGTTGATAGATGAGTGTAGTTTTTCATTCGCATCAATCTTCTCATCACTCTTTTCAGATCTTTCATTTCGATATTAACGAAGAACCTTCGATCACGCTGAACAATGATGTTCCTAGCGCGAATCCTAAGCTGCCTTCTTATCTCGGATCTCCTCATCTCCGTTCACCTCTAATCTTTTCGATAATCCTAAGTATCCCATCGATGATTGCCTCAGGCCTAGGTGGGCATCCGCCGACATACACGTCTACTGGAAGAACGTTCTGCACCCCTCCATGATGGCTGTATGATCCGTAGAAAGGCGCTCCGCTTATGGCGCATGAACCGATAGCTATGACGTACTTTGGCTCCGGCATCTGATTGTATATGCGGAGAAGCCGGCTTCTGGTATGCCTTGAGACCGGCCCTGTTACGGCGAGTATATCTGCGTGTCTCGGGCTTCCTTTGAATAGTATGCCGAATCTTTCGAGATCGTATTTCGGAGCGCGCGAGGCAACTATCTCAATATCGCATCCGTTGCATGACCCTGAGTTGAAATGCAGTATCCAAGGTGAATTCGATCTCGCCCACCTGATTAGTCCTATGTCTTCTTCCCCCTGATCTCGGGAATGATTATCAGTAAACTGGACGCAATTACGGCTGTGAAGATGAGGAGATACATGAAACTCGCGTCAAATGAGAGGGAGAGAAGAAACGCGGTGATATCGAATATCATGAAGAGCGTAACATAGAGGAAGAACCGTTCAATATTGACCTGTAACTTCTCAGCGGGCAGGGCCTCTCCGCAGGCATAGGGTTCGCGTTTAACCGATCTTCTCGTCTCCTTCACTTTCTGAGAAATCAATGCGCCGATGCTGTACAGAAGGGTGCTCACTAACAGAGCCAAGAGAAATACGAAGGGTAGGGATAAAAGATAATCTAGCGCCATTCCTTGCCTTTTCACCGCTGAGCTGAAGCTTTTTAGAAAAAAACATTATCAAACTTAAATAGATTTCCAATAGGGAGAGATATCTTTCAATTTATGCTGAAATAACCGATTTTTGAGAAGGGATTCTGGAGACAGCGATTATTCACGGGGAACATTTGCGGTTCTGAAATCCCAGGCAAAAACGAGGCATTAAGATGATTAAACGCACCTGGCAAAAGGCTGCTAACTCTTAAGCGATCTGCAAACTGGACAATTCGGATTTCTCTTAATCTCTGTTTCTTCGCATGTCATCTCTTCACCGTCTAGAAATAGCATTCTCCCCACGAGCGGCCTGCCTATTCCAGTTATTATCTT
>CAZCXS010000142.1:0-2044 GCA_964502685.1 uncultured Candidatus Bathyarchaeia archaeon | reverse complement strand
GCACAGTCCCGAATATATAAACAAAGATGAGAGACACTTAAACACAATTAGCCATGAGCGCTGCTCTTAAGCCGGGCCGCAAACAGGGCAATCCGGGTTTCTTTTAATCTCTGCCTCTTCACATGTCATCTCTTCACCGTCTAGAAACAGCATTCTCCCTATGAGCGGTCTACCTATCCCGGTTATTATCTTGATGACCTCCATGACCTGCATCGAGGCTAAGACGCCAGGTGTAGCGCCGAATATCGGGATCTTCTCCATCTCATAAGGCTTCTCCGGGAATACGCAGCGTAAACACGGTCCCTCTCCAGGCATCACTGTTGTTATTTGGCCATAGAATTCCGAGACGCCGGCGTGGATGAATGGGATGGATTTCTCTACGCAGTAGTTGTTTACGATGAATCGGGTGCTCCAATTATCTAAGCCGTCCACCACGACATCAGCGTCTTTAATGAGACTATGAACATTTTCTTCAGTGATTTGCTTCATTATCGATTCAACTTTAACCTCTGAATTTAGAGATTTTATTCTCATCTCAGCCACGTCTACCTTTGAAAGCCCCAGCGTCTCTTCCGAATAGAGAATCTGACGGTTAAGATCGCTTAACGAGACCTTGTCACCATCGATGAGAACAAGCCTTCCCACACCCGCTGCTGCCAGGTAAATCGAGGAGACTGATCCTAAACCGCCCACGCCGGCTACTACCACTTTTGAGGCTTTTAGCTTCCTCTGCCCGTTTACTCCCCATCCTCTTATTGAGAGCTGCCTATCATATCGTTCGAGCTCGGATCTCGAAAGACTCATTAAAAAGCCTCCGACAACTAAACAAACATCTGACTTTTCCGGCTCAAACCTTAAATCGTCATCATTCTGCATGTTTAATATATTCAAGGCGGTACTTCTCTGCGTCTAAGCCTCTAATTCTTCTCACCTCTTCGCTTGAAAGTGCCTTCGGACCGCCCAGCAGAGTTGAGATAAGAAGCACCTTCGCGTAGTCCTCCAAGACCTCGGTTCTCTGGTACGCCTGCTCTAGGCTTGCCCCCAGAGTTATTGTTCCATGATTCGCCAGAACCATTGCATCATATTTCTTAGCGGCTTCAGCGACTTTTATCGCCAATTCTTTCGTTCCAGGAGTGACATACTCGACCATGGCGACTTCCCCAACCATCGCTATCACTTCAGGAAAGATTGGGGAATTAAGTGGGACCCTTGCACAGGCAAACCCTGTGCAAAAAGGCGGATGAGCATGTACCACAGCGTTAACATCCTTTCTGACCTTATAGATTTCCGTATGCATGGGCGTCTCCGATGTGGGTCTGAGCTTCCCTTCGATGATTTTCCCATTCAAGTCGACTTTTATTATATCTGATGGGCTTAGGTATCCTTTGCATACCCCGCTTGGCGTAGCTAAGATATACGGAGAGCCCGGTATTCTGACGCTTACGTTTCCTCCTGCCCCTGCCACAAGCCCCCTTTGATAGAGCCTCCTCGAGATTTCCACAATTTTCTCTTTCAACTCATCCTCTGTTCGGCTCATTACGCTTCAAACCCCTTACGATCTGATCATGCCGAAAATTCTGCTCCTCAAATGTATTAATACATTTAAGATAATAAAATGGTATCTGAAATGTATATCATTTCGAAAAGCGTGATATAAATGTCCTGGACAACCGAGGTTTCTGAGAGATATGAAATTCTGAGAAGAGACTTGGAGAAAAGAGGCATTGATGTTGAAGAAGTAAAGAAGAAGATAGAAGACTTCAACGTTGAGGTGCCTTCATGGGTTTTCGGAGCTTTTGGAGGAGGACGATTCAGCGGATACATGCCTCCGGGAGCCGCAAGAAATATTTTTGAAAAATTTGACGACGCAGCAGTTGTTAACAGGCTGACAGGTGCAACTCCAAGAGTCAGCATCCACGTGGGATGGGATGACCCTGACGAGGCGCCGTTCGATGAGATCCAAGCGGACTCGTTTAGAAAACTCAGAGACTACGCGCAGAGGCTTGGACTTGGCATAGGAGCTGTTAATCCAACCTACTTCCTA
>CAZCXS010000141.1:0-3671 GCA_964502685.1 uncultured Candidatus Bathyarchaeia archaeon | reverse complement strand
AGCACAGATCGAGCTGTCTGTGAAGTGAAAGCGGCGCTGTGAAGACCCTCTTTATGTCCATCTTATTCTCAACCCTCAACAATCTATCCCCAGTCTGAGGTGCCTTCTCAGCTAATTCAACAAGTCGATCCTTAGCTTTTCTTAAGATGTACTCCACAACGGAGAACGCTACGTCAAGCGGGTTATGTCTCCTTAAAACCTCCTGTGAGAAGGCTCCCTCATGAACATGAATATGTATTCCCCGACCGGACCATTTCAAATAAACCGAGCGGCTGAGCCCTTCTTTATCTAAAGATTCAACTATAATCTCCGAAGCCTTCACGGCGTATTCCCAGGAGTCTAAGCTTGCATCGACGTCCCAAACAGGCATGGACCTTACAATATTCGCTGGGTTTTCAGTGCTCTCTCGATCCTCCAGTTTCCCGTAGGAATTCACCGATGCATAAAATGTTCTCGGCTTGAAGAATCTAAATCTTCTTAGAAGAAGGTTAACGTCCTCCGGCTCATTTATGGTTAAGGGCGTCCCGCCGCGAGTGTACCTTAGGAATGCCCTTCCACCGCTCCGCTCAAGCCCCTCTAAAGCAACCCATCTTCCCTTACAATAAGCGGCAACCTCTTCCCTTACTTGCGGCTTTGAGTAATATGCTAAAACATCTTCAAAATCCAAAGCTGATCAAGTAAAACTTTCTTACCATTCTTTAAAATTTTTTTATCATAAAGGCAGACCGGGCTGGGAGATTTAAGAATGCAAGGCAGTAAAGCCTTCTAATCTGCCCTTCGGAAAGTATCATCAAACGATGCCTCAGAAGATTGATAAGGAGGAGAGGACTCAAGTTTTTCATAGCCTTCCAGGTGATAACTCATGAGCCGTGAGGCCCAGAATCATTCAAGAATACTAGCTTTAAGCCTGATGATTAACATTCTCTTCGCCTTCGCAGCAGGCTATGCGGTTTGGTATTGGTTCAACCTCAGAATCCAAGTAAATAGGCTCTCAGACTCCTGTAGAAAGCTAGAGCAGGAGCTAAACTTGACGAAGACCCAGATGGAGTACTACAAGAAGCAGGCAGAATACTATTCAAGCCTAATATCCTCAGGCATAGCTACCTCGGGGGTCATAGGACACGCAGCGATCCCAATAGTCGCCATACGAACTGTTCAGAGAGGATTCAGCATACAATACGAGGGAGTTGTGATGACCGCGGACGTCGAGTTAAGAGAAGGAAAGGGACGGATACTTGTGAACACCATACCTAAGATCGGAATCGACGTGCAAACAAGCGTAACAACAGCTGTGAAGGTGGCAGAGATGCTTACGGGCGTCTCCTTAGGTAAGACTGATGTTGTGCTCACGATAAAGGCATCTCAGGAAGTTAATGTCGTCGACGGCCCCAGCGCCGGCGCCGCAATAACAATCGCATTGATAGCGGCAATACGGGGAGACTCTCTTAACAAGGCGGTATACATGACTGGAACGATAAATAATGATAAGTCTATTGGGCCGGTTGGAGGGATCGCTGAGAAGGCTCTAGCAGCGGCAGCTAACGGCTCAAAGATCTTTCTAGTCCCAAAAGGCCAGAGCCGCATAGTGATATATGTCCCGCATGAGTCTCATCCGTTTCCAGGATTAACAATCATCAGGTACGAAAAGAAGCTGGTGAACCTTCAGGACTATCTCAGGGACGCTGGATACTCAATAGTCGTGAAGGAAGTACGGACAATCGAGGATGCATACAGCGAATTCACAAGTTGAGATGCAAGGATGAAAAAGATCAGCGGAGTTTTCATCCAAGTAAAATCTTTTGAGGAAACCGTTATTTTTCAATCTCGGATGCGCTTGTCAGCCTTCTAATTCGATTTTCATCTCGAATTCTCTTCAAATTTAAGCCCTTAACCTCGATGATTGCGATATCGGCGAGATACAAGACTCGGCATCCTTCCTCCAGGTGGCCCGCGTATGCCTTTTCAGAGTCTGATACTATTACGTGCAAGTGCGGGTCGCCGTCAGCTATTATGCCGCCTATGTGAGTCAGCTCGAGGGGCTTGTCTCTCCAGTGCTCGAATTTGTTTTTCGGCGGGAATCCAGTCGTCAACACATAGTGTATTCTATACTCATCAAGAGTCCCAATGGCTGAGAGCACAATAGCGTCCTTCACGTCTTCCTTTCTTATGAGCTCCTTTATGCTTTCAAGGACATAATCACCGGGCTCTAAGCTTAAAATGAATACTCTGCCGATCTTATCCGTTGAGAAATACTTCATCAATCTCACCGGCGCTGCAAATTTCTTCCACCGCTCATTTACTAAAAAACTCTTCAGCCTTCGCCTTGAGGAATCTAAGCCCCTCCGAGGCTATTGCATCAGCGCTTGGTGCTACTTTACGCCAAATAGCAGTAGAGGACGCGATCTCTTCCATCTCCGGAGTAAATGACTCTATCACCAGCCATCTGTCATAACCTATCTCAGAGAGAGCCTGGAACACCTCATCCCAGTTCACATGACCCGTTCCCGGAATTCCCCTATCATTCTCACAGCAATGCATGTGCCAAAGCAATTCTCCAGCCTGCCTAATAGGGTCATAGAAATTCTTCTCCTCTATATTCATATGAAAAGTGTCCAAGTGAACCTTCACGTTCGGTTCACCTACATCCTTCGCGAGCTTCACCGCATCGAGAGCGGTGTTCAGAAAATAAGTTTCAAAGCGATTAACAGGCTCTATGCCGAGGGTCACATCGTATTCCTGGGCGAAACGGCCTATCTCCCTTAACGCCTCTACGCTGCGCCGCCACTCCTCTTCCGTTCTGCTCCTCCCAGTTATCTTCCCCCAAGCGATATAGATCACGCCGCAAACCGAGTCCCCTCCAAGCTCAGAAGTAACCTCCACGCACCGTTTCATCCACTCTATGCCACGTCGCCTTGTTTCTTCATCGTCACTCGTCAAGTCGTGATCCATGCTTAGAGCAACTGAACCCAAGCATTCCATGTTCTGCTTTTTTAGCTCCTCTCTTGTTTTCTCTACGTTTATGAGCTCCAGATGGCCCAGGGGGATCTCAACGCCGTCGAATCCCATGTTCTTTGCTTTACGTATAAGAGAGATCGCTGACTCGTCGAATCTCTCAGTCCACAAGAAGAGATGAACACCAAACTTTACCATGCATCTTAAATCGCCAACAAATAATTTAAGGATTTTCCAGAAGATTTTTAAACTTTTAATCGCATGTTTAAGAGCTTGATTGTTAAGGATTTAATCACGGATCTTTAAGGCTGTAAACTGTTAGGAGAGAATAGGTACGTTTAACGTTGTTACTTTGGAAGATTCAATCCGGATACCTCCCAATAAATTCGGCGAGCCTTTAGAAGAGGTAGCCAGGGAGCAACTGAAGCTAAAGTATGAGGGGATAATCGATGAAGAGCTAGGATACATAATCGCGGTGACAGATATCAAAGTTTCACCTGTCGGCAAGATAATCCCAGGTGACGGAGCAACATATCATAAGGCCACCTTCTCCCTTCTAACCTTCTATCCCAAGGTTCAGGAAGTCGTTGAAGGCGAAGTGGTTGAGATAGCTGACTTCGGAGCCTTCCTAAGAGTCGGCCCGGTAGATGCTCTAATCCACGTCTCACAGATAATGGATGATTTCATCTCTTATGATGATCGGCAAGGCGTTCTGATGG
>CAZCXS010000140.1:0-3700 GCA_964502685.1 uncultured Candidatus Bathyarchaeia archaeon | reverse complement strand
TCAAATCCCGCCCCCCGCACCATGCGCCTTCAGCGTCATCTTCATTATGAATCTTACCTGAAGGGTCCCTCGTCTTATGGATGTGTGCACTTTTGCACGTTCATGAGCAGAAATGCACGTCCTTTATAAAGGATTTTTTCCCACAGGCAAGGAAGAAAATATGGGAGGCGTTATCAAATCAGGTGTCAAAAGAGCATTCCTTGAAGTCTCTGCTGCAAGTCTTTAGATGATCCGCATAGAATTTCACGCTTCGGAAAAGTCTTATCTGGGTAAAGGTGCTTACAGGTGGTTATGGGCCTCAAGATCGCTGATGTCAATACGGTCTTCGGCTTCTTTCCCAAGCGAGATGTGGATTGTTCCCTGAAGAGGCTAATGGCCCTCGTTGATAGATACAACATAAGTAAAGCCTTAACGATCTCGCTTAAGGCCGCCTTCTACGATTATGCAGAAGGAAACGATGAGACCTTGGAGGCTTGCCGCAGGGACCCCCGACTTATACCCGCCGCATCCGTGGACCCTCGAGCTTACCTCGGCGAGCAGGAGGAGATCGAAGAATTTAAACGCAGAGGCTTTAAGGCGGTCAGGCTGTTTACGGAATTCCAAGCCTATCCATTAGACTATGCGCCTCTACTCAGATTATTCAAAAACCTGGAGAACATGGGGCTTCCGCTACTGGTCTACAATATGGGCTACGGCTTCATGACCAAGATAGCAAGAGAGACTAAAAACAGGGGCTACCCAGTCGTGATCCTCGGCTGCTCCTACGATGCATTAAGCGAATTCATAACCCTGTCCTCCGAGAATTCACACTTACATATTGAGACAAGCCTGCTGGATACGCCTGACGCCTTCGAGGTTCTCATCGATAAGGTCGACCCGACACGCATCATCTTCGGCTCAGGAATCCCTCTGACCTACTTCGAAGCCTCCTACCTTATGGTTGAGAAGGCGGATATACCTGAAGATGACAAGGAGCTTATTCTATACTACAACTTCGAGAACATACTGGAGGAGCAGTCATGAGCATCCCCATCATAGATGCCCATGCACATCAAGGTAAATGGTTCTTCCCGACACGCATGGCAGACATGCAGAGCTTCAAAAAGCTAATGCAACGCTTCAACATCAAAGCCGCAGTATACTCCTCCAGCAAAGCCGTAGTATACGATTTTATAGAAGGAAACATGGAGCTCCGCAGATCTTTGGACCCCTCATCTGGAGTCTACGGCTACGTAACGGTTAACCCGAACTATCTTGAGCTCTCAAGAAAGGAGGTTAAAAAGTACTTGGAGCAGCCCGAATTCAGAGGAGTCAAATTCCACACGACGTATACGGGGATCCCAATAAGCTCTGAAGAATTTACGCGTATAGTTGAGTATGCTGAACCCTATGATAAGCCATTCCTGCTGCACACGTACAGCCAAAGGGATGTTAAAGACGTAGAGGCTCTCGCCAAACGTTTCGGAGGGACAAAATTCATAATGGGACACATGGGAGGGACAGATTCATCAGGGACGGGCCGAAACTGGAAGCTAGCAATATCGACAGCCTCGGAATTCTCGAATATATATCTTGAAATCTGCATGACGCGGCTGGAAGCCGGCAAGATCGAAGAGGCCGTAGATAAAGTTGGAAGCCAACAGATTCTCTACGGAAGCGACATGACGCTGTTGAACCCCGCCCATACGATCGGAATGGTGATGAGCACCGAGATAAGCAAGGCGGAAAAGGAAAGAATATTCTACATAAACGCTAAAGGCCTCTTTAAGATCTAAGGCAGCCACTTTGCGGCTTAAATTAAGGAATCATGTGATTAGGCTGATGCTGATTAATTTTAAATAGCTCTCCAAAAACAGCATACTCAAGATTTCAAGTAGGGAGAGAAAAGCAATATGAGAGAAGCCGGATGGTCCGAGGCTATTAGGAGGAAGTACCCTGAACCTGTGGTTTTGGTTGTTAGCTGCGACGCTGATGGAAGACCAAACGTTATGCCTGCTGGATGGAGCATGGTTGCCTCGGGAAGGCCTCCGATGTTAGCTGTAAGCATAGGGCATGGGAGATACACTCATAAGCTCATCGAGGAGACGAATGAATTCGTAATCGTCTTTCCAAGCGAGAAGATGAAAGACCTCATCGAGTACACCGGTTCATGTTCAGGAAGAAACGTTGATAAATTCGCCGAATACGGCATAGAAACCATTAAATCCAAGCATGTCAAGCCTCCCCTAATCAAGGACGCCGTTGCATGTTTCGAATGCAAAGTAGCTGGGAAGCTCACAGCGGGGGATCACACAATATTCGCCGGGGAAGTTCTAGCCTCATACATCTCAGAGAAATACAGGAGTAGACTCTACAATTTCGGCAATGGAAGATTCATGATAATCCCAGAAAAATAGGCAAGAATGGACTTGGACTTATAGAGATTCAACACATCAAACATATGACTTCCAGTATTGAACGCTTTCCTTTATCTCTTTGACAACATTCTCCTCCAAAGACTCAAAGGGATGAATAACTTCGAGAAAAAGGTAAGTCTCTGCTGCCCCGCCCTCCTCCAAGGCTGATATCAACTCGTCTCCCTTTATAATTCCTATTTTATTGTATTTCTCCGTGAACGGCCAGTGCCTATCCGCCTTGCCGTCGGTTTGCTGCAGGTGGATGCACGGCGAGTCGGCTCCTAACTCCTTAAGCCAAAGGTACGGATCAAGATCCACCGGCGATTTAGCCCTCGGGTTACATGCATGCCCAACATCTATGCATAGCTTTATCGGTATGGAAGAATTTTCGTTGGTCTCGGAAAGAAGCTTCTTCGCCTCTTCGATAGATGAAGGCGGCTCCCTAGAAATGGGCATAGGCTCCCATAAGAGGCTCCTTAACCCCAACCTCTTCCCCATGAGGGATAGATGCCTTAAAGTCTCGATTAGATTGAGAATTAAGAATGATCTCCGTTTCTCATCGCTAAAATCGCTTACTGAGAATGCGCCTACATGACCCCCAACAGCCTCAGATTTGAGTTTTGCAGCTAAAATTAAGGCCTTTTCGTACCAGTTCGCGGCATCTCTTCTTACGGCGAAATCTGGATGCAAGAGCAGATTATAAGAATATGCGGCAAGCCCCGTGAAGCAGCTATGTATCTTAACCCCGTACTCCATGCAGCAGTCCAAGGTTCGGGAAACAACGTTATCCAGAGCCGACTCCTCTGTTCTTGGATCTAAGATGTCAAAGGAGAATTGGACATGATCAACATCAAATTCCGTAGCCGTGATCTCAACCCATGCTTCAGGTTCAACATATCTCTTCACAGCCCAACAATTATTCACTCCGAGTATGAATCGCAAAACCCGACACCTCCACAATAGAGATGTAATTCAAAGAATTTTTAAGACTGCTCATTAGCCGCTTCAATCATCCAAATGCCAAGCCATAATGTGCAAGGGATCTCTGAATCACGATTACTTTGGTTTCAATCAGTGTTGCTCTCAGAGAGGGCCGCGATAATACTTCGTCGCCGGGCAACCTAAACATCTCTCTTGTTTATACCTTACGCATTCTCCGCAGTTTATTCCGCAGGGAGCATCTTCCAAAGTCTTTTCTGCGATGATTTTTATTGGTAGATGCTTGGGGACAATGGGAGCCTCGCCGATCGTTACTTCTGAACGCCTTATCCCCTTTTGTGCACGTACAGAACAGACCTCTATTA
>CAZCXS010000139.1:0-3721 GCA_964502685.1 uncultured Candidatus Bathyarchaeia archaeon | reverse complement strand
TGTGGAAGGGGTTATCTTCGAGAAGATGGGCGATTAACCTTTGAGGATCGGAAGGCCGGAATCTCATTCTTCTCCTTTGTTGGAAAGATTACATGGCCGGATGAGACTCTGAAGTGGCTGAGAGAAATCGGTAGGGAGAACGCGTACAAGGTGATCCTCGGCATGTATACCCTTTTCATGGGTAAAGAACCGAAGGAATTGATAGTAAAGGAGGGCTTCAAGGTTTCAAGCGAAATTCTTCAAGGAATAGATGTGAATGAAGTCTTCAAGGATGACGAGACAAAAAGAAGGTTTGAGGAGGCAACGGCGAACTTCATAAGAATAATTAAGTGACCCTATTTTATAGTTTGGGCAAATTTTTCCTCTCAGCAATAAAATCTGGAGGAAAAGAATTCTAGAAGCCGTAGACCTCCTCTGCGTTTTTACCCATTATCCTCTCAGCGATCCAGTAAGCCGTCTCTTCGCTGAATCTTCCCTGAATCACCTTGGATGCTAAAACCTCGGCTACAAGTTCTTTTCCAAGCTTCAAAGACGCATATGTATGCTCAGGTATGACATGGTCTCCTCCCCAAGCGAATATCTTAGTGGCAGGCACGATCTCCAGCCATTCGCTAAGCGCTTCCATGTAAGCAGATGGAGATATATGGGTTAACCAGCATCCATCCACATAGGCATTCGGGAAATATTTAGCCAGTATGCCGGCTTCCCTGAAGTATGGATATCCACCGTGGAATATATCAAACTTGACGTCTGGATACTTCCTGATAAGATTTGTCAAGTACGTCGGATTCGCATTTGTAATCGTATTAAAGTTTCCCGCTTGTATACCCGTGTGTATCTGGAAGGGCAGCTCATGCTCAGCGCATCTCCTGCAGACTTCATGCATCATAAAGTCCTGGAAGACTCTTCTCTCCTCGGAGGAGACGTCGCCGAGCCCTGCGGTGAAGATTCTTTCAGCCTTGTATTTTGGGACTTCTTTGTATTCTATTATCCGCTGATAGGCAAGGCCGGATTTTATGCCTACCGCTCCCATCTTTATAGCTTTTTCAAAGGTTTCATCCAGAGCTTCTAAATACTCTTCGAGGCTCCGTATCGGTTCATCTCTTAGAGATTTAATCACGTTCATGTCTCCCATGATGAAGCCGTCCATCCGAACTACTTGAACCAGCCTTTCATCATTTACTACATGCTCGCACGGCAGGCCTGTTCCGGCGATGTCCAGAATGACTTTATGGATGCCCATTTTATCTAGAAGACTGAGAGCCCACTGCGGGTTCCTCCTGCTGTTAACTCTTATTTTGTCAGATAATTCTCTCCAGTCATCCCCGATCTCTTCATGTTCATATCCATATATGTCCCGGAGAGCAATCAGCAAATACTGATAATACACGGTGTTCCTTATTCTCCTTAGGTAAGGTTTAATCTGAGACCACATCTTCTCAGATTGATCTCCTCCTTCTAGGAGATAAGAAAAATTCTTCGGAAAATTGGGATGCTCAGCTGAGAGCTCATAGAAGTCTTCTGGAAGCCCGGATGAGACAAGATCGGATCTCAAGTAGCCTCTAGCAAGAAAGAACGGTAAATCAATCTCCAGCGGACACTTTTTGAATAAAACTTCTCTTAAATGATCATGATTATCAACTATTTTGATTCCTTCTATGAATTCTAGAATATCCCTTTTAAGCTGCATAAGTTTCTTCAAGAATTATTCCTCCTAGCGTAAGAGGAGATACGTATCAAGCAGATATATGATTTTCCTCAAGATTTAAGCAGTCTTCAACGGATTCAGCATTGAAACATCGTTCATCTCAGAGATACATTTGCCAAGTTAACCCTCTTTCAGATTAAACCAGCTTTTTCGAGGGCTTTTCTAACAGCTTTGCGTTCAGCGTTCGAGATGGGAGTCAAAGGCGGCCTAACATAAGCCTTCTTGAGGACGCCTATCATAACAAGAGCCTCCTTAAGCCTTGCCCTATAGTTTCTGACGGGAGGCATGAATATCGTGTCAGCTAAAGGCTGGATTCTCTCAGATAGCTTACGAGCTTCCTCGTAGTCTCCCTTTTTGGCCTTCTTAATCATTTCTATCTGGAGATCCGTAGCTATCGTTCCGAAACCTAATAGGCCTCCGTCAGCCCCGAGGATGAACGATTCAAGTATAAAATTGTCGTTACCTGTAAGTATGTGAATCCTTCTCTTTAGAGAGCGGATAATCCTAAGCGTTTCTAAAAACTTCTTAGCATCGAAACTTGCCTCTTTAATGGCTACTATCCCCTCAATATCCATCAGCCTTTTCAAAGACGCCTCAGAGTACTCAACGCCTCCTAAATCCTTTTGAAGCTGAAAGGCCACGAGAGGAATCTCAGCAGCCTCAGCGATAGCCTTATGGTACCTGTAAGGAATCTCGGGATCCAGAGGCTCACCGGCGTAGGCTGGTATGGGAAAGACGAGCAGTGCATCTGCTCCGGCTTCCTTAATCATCTTAGCGTTTTTAGCGGCTTCCATCGTGAACCTCGTCGATAGGCCTGCAATTATGGGTACTCGTCCCTTAAGCTCTTCTTTATATATGCGGATGACCTCGAGTTGCTCCTCAAGGTATAGATGCGGTCCCTCACCGGTGTCAACGTTAACGGCTAAACCGCTTACCTTGAAGCTCGATATCCAACCGATGTATCTTCTAAGCTCCTCCTCATCTATCCTGTGGTTTTCATCCATAGGTAGGACTGTTGCAGGTATCAAGCCCTCAAACATCTCAGCCCTCAAAGAAGGCACCAGAGAACACTTCTATCAGCATACATTTTTATCTTTAACTCTCCAGTCACCAAAGAGGACAGAGGCATCCCGGCTTCAAAATCCGGACGCGATGAGGACTTTTAGAAATACGAAATTTCTGAGACAACATGATTCTTCTCATGGTGAAGCCCCCAAATTAAAATATGACCTAAGAAAATAACTGTCAGAGAGGGGAGGAAAGGATGCGTTTCAGACGGATAGTTTTTAAGGAACCCAAAAAAGTCGGGATTGAAGAAGCCGAGATTCCGGAGCTATCCCCGCATCAGATTCTGATAAGAACTTATGTGACGTTGATAAGTACGGGAACCGAGCTCACGATGCTCAGCGGGGAGTATCCGAAGGGGTCACACTGGGATAATATAACTAAGTATCCGGTATATCCGGGATACTCAAACTGCGGCGTAGTTGAGAAAGTCGGCGAGAATGTTCGAAAATTTAAAGTTGGAGATAGAGTTTCAAGCAGTGCTCCCCACGCTGAGTATGCGGTCGTCAGAGAGGATCAAGCTGTGAAGGTTCCAGACAGCGTATCCGACGAGGAGGCTACGTTTGGAACGCTCTCCGCAACCGTTATGAATTCCGTTAGGCTAGCGGATATTAAGCTCGGGGAGTCAGTCATAGTCGTAGGAGTGGGAATATTAGGTCAGCTAGCATGCCAGTTCAGCAGGCTTTGCGGAGGATTTCCGGTCGTCGCTGTTGATCTCTCTCGGAAACGGTTAGAGATAGCTAAGAAGCTGGGAGCTAAGGCCACGATACAGCCGGAAGAGGAAGATGCGAAACGGAGAATTATGGAGCTCACGAAAGGAAGAGGCGGAGACATCGTCTTTGAGGTCACAGGCAACCCGAAAATTATTCCCTGGGAGCTTAGCCTCGTCAAGAGGCAGGGAAGACTGATTCTTCTAAGTTCTCCGAGAGGAGTAACTGAGCTTGACTT
>CAZCXS010000138.1:0-3723 GCA_964502685.1 uncultured Candidatus Bathyarchaeia archaeon | reverse complement strand
GCCTCTCTGACGTGAGAAAACTAATGCGAAGCATAAAAGTTAGATCTCCATGCAGCTCAGCTAATCTGGGCTCAGGGTTCGACTCCTTCGGTTTAGCTCTCGAAGCGTTCCACGATACGCTTACTTTAGAGCTCACTGATAAGGAGATAAGGATCGAAGTTACAGGAGTCGAAGCGGAAAACATCCCCACAATCTTAGAGAAGAACACAGCAGGCCTCGTAGCCAAAAGGATTCTGCGAAATAGAGATGTCGGCGTAAAAATCCATCTACATAAAGGAATCCCATTAAGGATGGGGCTTGGAAGCAGCGGAGCATCCGCCGCGGCGTGCGCCTTTGGACTTAATAAGCTGTTAAACCTCGGATTATCAAAAAACGATATCATCAAGTGGGCTGCGATGGGGGAAGCAGCCGCCGCAGGGGCGAGTCATGCGGATAATGTTGCGGCTTCAGTTCTCGGAGGATTCACGATTGTTCGAACCCATGGCGACTCGCTTACTGCAGTCCGCCTGGACCCCCCTCCTAACCTTGAGGTGGCCCTGGCCTTGCCTCGTGTTAAAACACCGAAGAATAAGACCGCTGCCGCCCGGGCTGTTCTGCCTCATTCCGTGCCTTTCAGAGACGCTGTCTTAAACATTCAGAACGCTGCTTCCTTGGTTGCGGGTTTCCACATAGGCGATGTGGAGATGATCGGGAGGGGAATGACTGACATGATCGTTGAGCCTTTCAGAAAGAAGCTGATTCCAGGCTATGAACCCGTTAGGAAAGCAGCTTTGGATGCTGGTGCCGCGGGGGTAGCAATCAGCGGAGCCGGACCGGGAATCATCGCGATAGTCGATTCAACCAGGACGCTGACTGAGGATGTAGCCAAAGCCATGGGTGAAGCGTTCCGAGATGAAGGAATAGAATGCGAGACTTGCTGCACGAAGCCCTCGCTCAGAGGGACTGAAAGAATCACCTAGCAGACGGATCGATCGGTGAATTTAGATGCCGACCGCTGATAGGACAATAATAGGAGTTACGATGGGAGACCCCGCTGGGGTGGGGCCTGAGATATCTCTTAAAGCCCTTCTAAAACCCAGCCTTTACAGCCTATGCAGGCCGGTTTTAATCGGAGACTTGGGAATCTTAGAGAGGACCCAGGGGAAATTAGGCTTGGGCGCCGAGTTGAGAACCATCGATTCGCCAAGTGAAGCTCTCGGTAAAGTCGGAGTAATCGAGGTAATAGACTTGAAGAACATCGATTTAGACTCATTCGAGTTAGGCAAAGCCTCCGCTGAGGGTGGACGGGCCTCCATCGAGTATATTGAGAGAGCAGTTGATCTCGCCTTAAATGGAGAAATTGACGCTATAACAACATGCCCGATCAACAAACAGGCCATAAGTATGGCTGGAAGCCCATACATCGGCCACACAGAGATGCTTGAAGCCCTATGCGGGGTGAACGCCCCCATAGTAATGTTTTGGGTTCGCGGGGTCAGAATCTTCTTTTTGACGAGGCATATCCCCCTCTCTGAGGCTGTACGTGCAGTAAAGAAAGACCGTATCGTGAAGGCGGTGACCAGGATAGTCTCGGAGCTACGTCGCATAGGCTTGAGCAAACCTATAATCGCGATTGCAGCTCTGAACCCTCATGCAAGCGACCGAGGGTTAATTGGTGATGAGGAGGAGAAAGAAATCGTTCCCGCCGTTAAAGAGCTTAGATCAAGAGGCTTTCATGTGGTCGGCCCCGTCCCCGCGGACGCTGTCTTTCATAAGGCGTTCGAGGGAGAGTATGACGCCGTCCTTAGCTTGTATCACGATCAGGGGCATATCGCCGCTAAGACCGCTGATTTTTATGGGACGGTCAGCGTGACGCTTGGTCTCCCCTTCATTAGAACGTCGGTTGATCATGGAACGGCCTATGATATTGTTGGGAAAGGAATAGCGAATTCCAAGAGCTTAGAGGAGGCTATCAAGCTAGCGGCGCAGATGTCTAGGAGCCTTAGAAAACAATAGATAGTACAGATGGAAAGAGAGATTCAGAATGGTCAAGGTTATTCTGGATTCAAACTTTCTTTTGATCCCCTTCCAGTTCAGGATCGACATATTTGAAGAGCTTAACGATCTTCTCGGAAAAGCCGAGCCGATAGTTCTATCCACGACTTTGGAAGAGCTTAAAAGAATGGCGGAGAAGAGCCACGGTAAAAGACGCATGGAATTCTCTGCGGCCCTAAAGCTGGCGGAAAAATGCGAGGTTCTTAGGGTGAAAAGAGGAGCACTGGAGAGCTATGATGATGTAATCTTGAGGGTTGCCGGCGAGCTAGAAATCCCTGTAGCGACAAACGATGCGGAATTAAGGAAAAGGCTAAGAAGAGCGGGGTTAGCCACGATATATCTGAGACAGAAAGCTCGCTTAGTGATCGAGGGAAATATCTGATTAACTTTTCATAGAGAAAATGAAAGGCTAAGCCTCGCAGAGTTATCTGTCAAGAACTATGGTTTCCCGCCTTTCAGGCCCTACGGAGATTATGTTTATCGGCACCTTTACGTGCTCTTCTATCTTTTGAAGATATTCTTTGGCCTGCTCCGGTAGAGCCTCGTATCCTTCTTTAACTATCCTTCTCCAGTTTACGTCGGCTTGCCATCCTTCGATCTCCTCGTAGATGGGTTCGCATTTCTCGAACGTTCGAATATCCGGAGGTATCGTATCGATCATTCTATTTCCATACTTGTATCCAACGCAGATCTTAAGCGGATTGATCCCGCTTAGGACATCGAGCTTCGTAATCACGAGACTGTCAATATCATTGATACGAATAGAGTATTTAACTGGAACAAGGTCTAACCATCCTACTCTTCTCGGTCTACCAGTAGTCGTTCCATATTCCTTTCCTACCTCTCTTATTCGTTCACCGATATCGTTCTTCAGCTCTGTTGGAACGGGGCCTGTTCCGACTCTTGATGTGTACGCTTTCATGACCCCTATGACCTTGTCGATCCGTTTTGGACCCACACCGACCCCCGTGCACGCTCCACCCGCAATCGTGTTCGATGATGTGCCGTATGGATATAAGCCGTGATCAATATCAAGCAATGTTCCCTGAGCTCCCTCAAATATCACGGTCTCCCCCCTGTCCAGTGCCTCATTTATCTCCGCTGAGACATCGCATACGTAATCTGAGATGGCTCTGCCGAATTGCAAAGCCTTTTCAAGTATCTCTTTCTTGTCAAGCTTGATGTTTTCATCATATACCTGGCTGATAATCCTCTGCTTGAGGTCGAGGAGTATGCGTAGCTTTGAGCTAAGCGTCTCTTCATCCAGAAGATCAGCGATACGTATCCCGAATCTCGCCGCCTTATCTGAATAGGTTGGCCCTATGCCCCTTCTCGTAGTCCCCGCTCGTAGGCTGCCCTTCAGCCTCTCCTGCAATCCGTCTTCAAGCTTATGGAAGCTGAAGACCACGTGGGCTCTATCGCTTATATGCAGTTTAGGCTGGAACCCTTCACGTTTAAGGCTTTCCAGCTCGTCGATGAGGATTTCCGGGTCGACGACTACGCCGTTGCCTATATAGACCCTCTTGCCGTGTAGGACCCCTGAAGGGATAAGATGGAACTTGTATGTCTTCCCGTCAACAACAACTGTGTGACCTGCATTAGCCCCACCGTTATATCTGACGACGCAGTCAGCATCTCTCGCAAGAAAATCGGTGATCTTGCCTTTCGCCTCGTCTCCCCACTGTGTGC
>CAZCXS010000137.1:0-3729 GCA_964502685.1 uncultured Candidatus Bathyarchaeia archaeon | reverse complement strand
GATGGGGTCAAAAGCCGAGTAGTATAGATACCTTTTCATTGCACGTCGACGCGAAAAGATAGTATAGAGAACTGAGATCCCGAGAAGAATCCCCACTACCGCGGGCATTAATTGAACAAGAATATCAGACATGCTTCGAGCCTCATCTGGTTTAGTATCATCTACCTAGGTGCTCTTTTAATCAACTCGAGGAAGAGAACGGGATATTCAACCTTATCTCCAATGTATAATAATCCAATATTCCTTAACACCCCGCAGCCTCATCTTTCACCTTTCTAATCAAATCGTACAGGCGTCTTTCAGATCACAAACGAAAAAGAGAAGGAAATTCACGTAAATAACTTTTTTCACGATGCGACTTTAAAAGGTTTCGCGGCGGACAACCTCACTAAGCGGCCGCTTGAAGACTATCCCGGGCTTCTCCGCTGGATGTCCTATCGGAACAATCGCAACGGGTCTAACTCCTCTTGGGACCCTTAAGATATGTCTTACCTCTTCTTCGTTGAAAGCCCCTACCCAGCATGCCCCTAATCCTAAGGCATGAGCTGCTAAAAGAATATTCTGGGTAGCTGCTGCGGTGTCTTGTATGCAATATAGATTGATCCCTCGGCTTCCGTAACCCATTCCTGACCTCTCCTGATCTGCGCAGACAACTATTACAACAGGAGCCTCATTGATGAAAAACTGATTTAGAGCAGCCTCGCTGAGCCGTCTCTTCGTCTCCGGATTCCTTACAACTACGAATATCCACGGCTGAATATTCCCAGCGGAGGGCGCCCATCTAGCAGCATCCAGAATCTTTTCGATCTCGTCGTCTGAAATCTCCTCTTGGGTGAAGGCGCGTATGCTTCTCCTAGTTTTAATTGCCTTAAAAACGTTCAAAACGCAAACCTCAGACTAAAATTTTTCATTAAAAATATTCTATGAAGAGGTCAATTTAACTCTTCTAGCTCTTTTTGCCTAAAAATTATTGACTTATGATTTATGCTCCTCGGTGGTCTAGGCTTTCCCGATAACTTCTTTAAAGAATTCAACAGCCTCCTTCAGCCTTTCAGGTATATCGATTCCGGCCGGGCACTCCTCCACGCAGCTTCTACATTCGATGCATTCCTCAGGCGAGGTTTCTAGAGACTGATATATCTCAACTCCCATATAACGAGTCTCTTCAGGATATCCCTTATAGACGTAAACGGCTCTGAAGACCTCTGGAATCTGAATGTTTTGTGGGCAGACTTTAAGGCAATACCCGCATCTTAGGCATTCCTGGCTGTACTTGTAGGTTCTCCTCAGCTTACCGATCTCGCGAATCAAAGCATCCTTCTCTTCATCAGTCATAGGAGGCATATCCGCAGCTTTCACGTTCTCCTCGACTTCCCATGCGAATCTCATTCCGGGGATAACAGTGCTGACCGCTGGGTTTGAGATCACATAACGAAGACATCCACGGACGATCGGGTCGAACCATTCACTGTTCGGAGAACGATGCTTCTGTTCTCTCTCTTCATCAGAGAGCGGAAGCGTTAAAGTCCCCCCGGAGAGAGGCTTCATAGCTATTACACCTACGTTATATTTGTGTGCCAGGGGGATGATTTCACGTCCAGTATTCTCCTCATCAAGCGGATTGTAGAGAACCATAATCGTCTCGAATTCTCCGCATTTGATCGCCTCCCTCATCACGTCTAACGCCCGATGGAAGGATATGCCTATGTGGTCTACCTTTCCCTCCTCCCTGGCTTGTCTTGCAGCTTCTAATGCTCCTCCAGGCGCGGTTACCTCCTTCCATCTTTTCATGTCGCATACATTATGAAGCTGCCACAGGTCTATGTGATCCGTCTGGAGCTCTTTCAGACTTGTCTCGAGGTCTCTCATTGCTCCCTCATAACTGCGGGAACCAGTCTTAGTTGCTATATAACATTCATCGCGGCGGCTCTTAATGGCAAGCCCGATCTTATGTTCGCTGTCCCCGTAATTCCGAGCTGTATCGATAAAGTTTATTCCGAGATCAAGCGCGCGGTTAAGGGCCTCTGAGGCTTGCTTCTCGCTTATCTGCGGAAATTTTATCGTCCCGAACCCTATTACCGAAACCTTTAGTCCCGTTTTCCCGAGTGTCCGATATTGCATAGAAATTCACTCCACGGAGATTCTACTTTGTAAAGAGATATTGAAAAAGATTACGTGAAGATTACATAAAGCTTAAAGCCTTCCACGGCGGAAAGACCAGCGGGGAATCGAATATTGAAAATCTCTGACGTCAAGGTTCGTCTATTCAAATTTCCGCCCCCTAAAATCAGGAGGAAAGCATTCTTTAACTCGATTCTTCTGAATAAACCGCCAAAGGAAAGGTGGGTATCCATCACCGAAGTGACGACAGATGAAGGGATAAAAGGCTTCTGGCTTGGAGGAGACAAGGAGATAATCGAGAGAAGGATTAGACCGAAGCTCATCGGCGAGGACCCCTTAAATATCGAGCGAATCTGGATGAAGATGTACATGGGAGGAACCCGTAAACCTGTTGCGAAGGGGGACTATATTGCAGCGATGAGCCGCGTGGATAATGCCTTATGGGATCTTGTTGGAAAGATCCTCGGCCAACCTGTCTATAAGATACTGGGTGGATATACAAATAAGGTGAGGGTCTACGCCGCGGGAGGATATTATGCTGAAGGGAAGACGGTTGAAGACCTTGTTAAGGAGATGGAAAGCAACGTCGCTGAGGGATTCACAGCGGTTAAGATGAAGGTTGGAGGATGGCGATTCGGAATCAGTATGAAGACTGATGTTCAACGAGTTAAAGCCGTAAGAGAGGCAATAGGCGACGAGGTGGATCTTATGGTTGATGCAAATAACGCTTGGAACGCATACGAGGCGAAGAGATTCGCTAAGCTCGTTGAGCCTTATCATCCATTCTGGTTTGAGGAGCCTGTGCACCCGGATGACATAGAAGGTAGCTTAGAAGTGAAATCATCAACCTTCATTCCAATAGCATCCGGGGAGAATGAATTCACGCAATATGGGTTTAGGGATCTGATCTCCAGAAGAGCAGTCGATATAATCCAAGCTGACCCGAATATAGCGGGAGGCCTAACAGCGATAAGGAAGATAGCAGCAATAGCTGATGCATATCACATCCATTTCGCCCCGCACGGCGGACACATAATTGGAAGCCATGCAGTAGCAGCTTTCCCAAATGGGCTTATAGTGGAATATTACGCGAGTAAGGCAAGCCCGTATAGAGATCCCGACCCTCCGCCAGATCTTTATAATGATCCACTTGAAGTTAAGAACGGATGGATCGAGATTCCGGATAAGCCTGGATTCGGAATGGAGATCATCGAGGAAACAGCAGAAAAGTATGAATACAAACCTGAAGAGCAAAAATAAGAACAGGACGATCTGAAGATCCAAAGCAGACTTGATTGTTTGGAATAGATTGGAGTCTAGACATCCCTTGTGAATAACGAATAGATCTTGCGGAATCGTTTATATCGTTCTGTTTCTAAATCATCTCTGGGCGGCGATGATCGAATCTGTCTCATCAGAAATAGAACGAGATGTTGACGTACCAAGCTTTTGAGCCGCCCAATCTTATACCGAAACCCTCCTCTGATCATTCTAATAATAAGGATTTATATGGAGAAAGAAACATTTCTACCATCCCAAGAGGCGTTAACAGTTGACCGAGGTTAGGGTGGCGATTGTGGGGGTTGGTAATTGTGCTTCGGCGCTTGT
>CAZCXS010000136.1:0-3745 GCA_964502685.1 uncultured Candidatus Bathyarchaeia archaeon | reverse complement strand
CCTAAAGGCGGATTTCTCCGATATGGCCCTGTTAGAAGCACATATATCATGCTTAAGGGAAGCGTTCCAGGACCAGCTAAACGGCTGATACGATTCAGATATCCAGCTCGCCCCCCGAAGGAGATAAGCGAAGCTCCACCGGAAATAACGTTTGTCTCGTTGGAGTCGCCGCAGGGTGTTTGATGAGGAGTGAAGAGAAATGGGCAAGACCTATGCTCCGGTTTTTAACTTGGAAGGGAAGAGGGTCGGAAGAGTCAGGATTCCAAGCGTATTCAACACCAGCCTTAGACCTGATGTTATAAAAAGAGCGGTAGTAGCGATTCAAACTCACAGAATTCAACCTCAAGGAAGAGATGTGATGGCTGGGAAAAGGACGACCGCTGAATCCTGGGGAGTAGGCCACGGCATCGCGAGGATCCCGCGGCTGAGAGACTCTAGAAGAGCGGCTCTTGCTCCTGGAACAGTTGGGGGTAGGAGGGCTCATCCGCCAGTTGTCGAGAAGAAGATAAGGAAAAAGATCCCGAAGAAGGAGAAGCGTTTGGCGCTCTTTTCAGCGATCGCAGCGACCGGGTTAAAGGAGCTCGTGGCTGAGAGGGGTCACATAGTCGACGATGTTCCCGATCTCCCTCTGATCGTGACTGATGATATACAGAAACTTAAGAGAACCCAAGAAGTGAAGGAGGCGTTCACAAATCTGGGTGTCTGGCCTGACGTTTATAGGGTGAAAGAAGGCATTAAGATCCGCGCTGGCAGGGGGAAGATGCGTGGAAGAAGAAAGAAGGTAGGCGTAGGACCATTAATCGTCATCTCGAAGAACGGGGGCATAATGGAAGCGGCTAGGAACCTCCCCGGTGTCGATGTGGCTTACGTCAAGGATTTGAATCCAGAGATCCTTGCGCCTGGGACTCATCCTGGGAGGCTTACTATATGGACAAAGTCCAGCATTGAAGAGCTGAGAAAATGGAACGGAGGAAGATAGGATTATGGATCCACATGAGGTTATTTTGTATCCTCTCATGACTGAGGCCACGAGTCGGCTCCTCGAGAAGGAAAATAAGCTGGTCTTCATTACGCATATTAAGGCAACCAAGAAGGACATAAAAAGAGCTGTGGAAGAGCTTTACGGGGTAAAGGTGCGTAAAGTAAACACAGTAATCACAAGCAAGGGGAAGAAGAAGGCCTTTGTCAGGCTTGAACCTGAATACAGCGCAGCGGATGTTGCGATCAGGTTAGGCATACTGTAGACTTGGAGGTGTAAAGGAATGGGTAAAAGAATTCGTGTTCAAAGACGCGGAAGGGGTTCGATGACTTGGCGCGCTTCGACGCATAAGAGAGTCGCGCCTTCGAAGTATCCGAATCCCGCGAAGGAGATACTGGACAACGTCGTAGCCGGCCGCATCAGGCAGATTCTACACGACCCGGGGAGAGGTGCCCCTCTTGCCTGCGTAGAGCTAGAGACTGGCGAAACCTTCTACTCGGTTGTTCCTGAAGGAGTCTATGAAGGGCAGACTCTGGAGATCGGAAGAAAAGCTGAAGTCAAGGTTGGAAATGTTCTCCCAATAGGGGAGATCCCGGAAGGAACTATGGTCTGTAACATAGAGCTCTCTCCTGGGGATGGAGGTAAGCTGGTCCGCTCCTCCGGAGGATACGCAACAGTCGTTTCTCATACTCCTGATGGAACCCTGGTGAAGCTTCCATCCGGAAAGACACGATACATAAATAATCTTTGCTTAGCAACCGTAGGTGTCGTCTCAGCTGCAGGTAGAACCGAGAAGCCCTTCCTGAAGGCGGGGGCAAAGTTCCACTGGATGAAGGCGAAGGGACATAAATATCCGAGGACACGTGGCAGAGCTATGATCGCGGCGGTCCATCCGTTTGGAAGCGGCAGAAGGGGAGGACGGAAGGTCACAACGGTCTCTCGTAATGCTCCGCCGGGTAGAAAGGTCGGGTTGATCGCTGCTAGGAAGACGGGAAAGAGGAAGTAGACGGATCTTTTGAGTAAGATTTAAAAGACACCGCTTTTTTCAGAAGAGCTGATGGTGATTAGATGCCTAAGGAATTCAGGTATCGTGGATACACGATCGAGGAGCTCAAGAATACATCTATGGATGAATTCATAGAGCTGCTTCCGTCCCGTCAACGTAGAAGCTTACTTAGAGGACTCACTGTTGAGCAGAGGAAACTCTTAGAGAGGATCCGCATGACCAAGGAGTACCTGAAAAACGGCGGGCAGGCGAAGCCGATAAGGACCCACGCGAGGGACATGATTATACTTCCGGAAATGATAGGCTTGACCATCCACGTGCATAACGGTAAGGACTTCGTTCCAGTACAGATAAAACCGGAGATGGTTGGACACTATCTAGGCGAGTTCGCTATAACAAACAAGCCGGTAAAACATGGGACACCTGGGATCGGAGCAAGCCGAAGCAGCATGTACGTCCCTCTTAAGTGATACTTCGCAGAATATCTCATCCTTCTTTCGGGGAGAAGACGTTACATACGTTCTGGAGCTTCTATGCCGATCAGGTTCAGAGCATTATGGATGCTTATTCGAACAGCGTCAACCAGCATGATCCGCGCGTCCCTTAGCCCCGGAGGTTCGGCTTTAATCACGGGGAGAGACGCGTAGAAAGTGTTAAACTTATCAGCGAGAGAATTAGCGTAATCAGCGATCAGATGTGGTTTTAGGCTTTCAGCAGCCTCTGCAAATATCTCTGGGAACCGGGATATTGCAAGGATGAGGTCACGTTCAATCGGTTCCTTAAGCAGTTTAAAATCGCCGGTTTTCCTCCCGCCCGTCTTTCTTAGGATGCTGCATGCCCTAGCATGCGAGTATTGAATATACGGTGCGCTGTTCCTCTCGAAATTTAGGACTTTATCCCACGTGAAGATCACGGGCTTCAGGGGATCAGTCTCGACAAGCGCGTATTTTACGGCCCCGACCCCAACGATCTCCGAGATTCTCCTCTTGACGTTCTCTTCGAGGGTTGGGGAACGTTTTGAGACTTCGTCAAACGCTCTTGCGACAGCCTCGTCGATGAGTTCATCGAAGGTTACGTATCGCCCTCTTCTACCTGACATTCTCCGACCGGGGAGACGGACAAGATTATATGCGAAGTGTATCAGCCTCTTCGCCTCTTTTATGTATCCCAAGGCGCATAACGCCAGCTTCAATTGAAGCTGCGATAGCTTCTGTTCCATGCCTATCACATTGATAACGCGGTCAGCCTTTCTGAATTTCCAGATGCTGTATGCTATGTCCCGCGTAGTATAGAGGGAAGTCCCGTCCGCCCTGATCAGAGTCAATGAAGGGATTTCTTGATCCTTTCTAATCCCGAATGTCTCCTTCAATTCGAGCTTCTCTGCGACCGCCTCCGCATCCAGCTCAAGAACGCCTGCTTCTTTAAAGACGAAAGGCGTCTTCTGCAGAGCTTCAAGGTGCCTGCTGACATCCCCGTTCCAGACAAAGGTGCTCTCCCAATCCCAAGAATCCACCGTGATGCCGCATCTGGCGAAGGTTTGTTTGAATCCCTCTATGCATATTTGAGATATCTCTCTGATGAGCTTCTTTGTTTTCTCTTCGCCTCTCTCGTATTCTCGGAGTAAACGGTGAACCTCGAGCTCAGGGTTCTCCGCGTTGCTGAATTCGTCTAGGATCTTACGAAAGAGACTCGGAAATTTCTCTTCAAGCTCCGCTGCTACTCCGATCCAATCATCCAGTTCTCTCTGCAGTAACGGGAGA
>CAZCXS010000135.1:0-3775 GCA_964502685.1 uncultured Candidatus Bathyarchaeia archaeon | reverse complement strand
GATCTCTGCTCCGCTGTCTTTTAGGCTTTGAGCTACATCGGCCTCAGGCGACGGGTCTACCTTAACGATTCCCTTTGCATATTCACTTATGCCGTCGAGCAATGGCCCCTTCAAGACTTTCACGTCCAGTTTGGGAACATCGGCGAACCTCAATGTGTTGTTTGGCTCTGCGAATATCGCTTCGGAGAGGTCTTTTCCAACCTTCCCCGAGGTCACGTCGAAGGCGCATACGAACTCAATGTCGCTGGGATGATACTTACCAACATATAGGTGTCTTAATCCTATGCATTCCTCTTCTTTATCGATGTTCTTGTAGAATTCGATGCCTTGCACCAGCGCGGAGGCACAGTTTCCAACTCCGACCACGCCGACTTTAATCTTAGACAAGCAGTTCACCAGCCTTAAAAAATTGATGATCACATTTCATATATAAGTTAGTGAATAACCTCTTAAGCATTCCAATATGCAGAGTAGTGATGGAGCCTTGAATAATCGAGAGCGGACGATGGCGGTTTTCGAGCATAGAAAAGCAGATCGCCTAATATGGCAGCCGAGGCTGCATCACTGGTATGATGTAAACAAGGCGAGGGGGACTCTTCCGAAGAAGTATGAAGGATGGGATCTTCTAGCGATATATGATGATCTGGGCGCCTCGCCACGCGCCTATCACTACTTTAACGATACGATAAAAGTGATTGAAGGCGAAAAGGTTGAGGTCAAAAGAAAAGTAGATGAGGATTACATCTATACAAAGTATGAAACGCCTAAGGGAAGCCTCATGCAGATCGAGAGGAGAACGGAGTATGGGACTGCCAGTCTGAGAGTTGAGTATTTCTTGAAGAACGTCGAGGACTTCAAGATACTTAAGTACATACTGAAAAACCAGAGATTCATGTTTGATAAAGAGCTTTATGAGGAAAGAGAGAGGCTTCTTGGAGATCGATCCGAACCGCTGATCACTGTCCCATGGGGGTCAATCCAGAGATTCTTCATAGTCTACATGGGATTTCAAAGAGGGGTGATCGCGCTTTGGAAGCACAGGGAGAAGGTTGAGGAGCTCCTAGAGGTCTTCAACGAGAATGACGATGAAAGATTCGCCTTGATCAGAAAGACTCCTTTCAGGCTGGTTAACTTCGGCGATAACATCGACGAGGGCTTGTGCTCTCCTCCCCTGTTCAGAAGGTATATGATTCCATACTACGAGCGAAGGACAAAAGAGCTTCATCAAGCCGGAAAATACTGCACTTCCCATTGGGATGGAAAGATAAAGAGGCTTCTGCCATACATTAAAGAGACAGGCCTTGACGGTCTCGAATGTGTTCCCCCACTCCCCCAAGGAAACATAACCCTGAAAGAGCTCAAGGAAGCGATGGGAGACAAGATTCTAATAGACGGTATACCTGCAACTCATTTCCTGCCGCCCGTCAGTAATGATGAGCTGAAAGACTTCGTAAGAAAACTTCTCGAGACCTTCAGCCCAAACATAATAGTCGGGATCTCAGACATGCTGCCTCCGGATGGAAGCATCGAGAAGGTGCGGATGGTCGGCGAGATGGTCAGGGAATACCCGATATAAATTTGATTTTTTCCTCTCAGATGATTGCATCCTTTTAAGATTCAACTTTGAAGCGACAAATCTTTTAATACATATAGATATATTCAAGTATAATCATCATGCGATGATTATACAGATCGCTTCATTAGGCTATATTTAAGCCTGCGGGAAGCGTTAACGGAGGCTACCATTTGGAAAGCGGAGAAGACTTGTTGGAGGTATTTGCGAGATACAAAGATATGGAATTGAGATTCAAAGGCAAGCCGGATGATGTTATTAAATCCTTTTTGAGATTCATCCAGCAGATTCTCCCGACGTATGATCTTGCATCCAGGCTTGTTCTAACAGTCGATTTAGAAGAACTCTTGAAAAATGTGGAGGGGATAATCGCCTTTACGCCGGAAGGCCCGGTCGTCACGATCCCTAAGGAGAAGCTTAGCGGGGAAAGAGACGCTATACTGCTTCATCTTGTTAAGGCGTACATCGGATACAGGACTGGAAGGTTGGAGAGGGACACCTTGGCGACTGGTGAAATAACATCGCTGACCGGAGGTAAATCGAGCACAGTCGGCGCCCGCCTCAGCGAATTAGCAAGCTCAGGATGGGTTGAAAGGGTAGGACGCGGGGAGTACAGAATAACAACTCTTGGGATACGGAACTTCATTGAAGAGGTTCTGCCAAAAATAGAGATTGGAGAAAAGGCGTAATTGAAAGAAGAGGGGAAACTGAGGGTTCATATCGAATTAGGCGAGGCTAAAGCCGATTTTGAAGGCGACGTGAACGAAGTATTCGAGTTGACGATGAAATTCTTGACGCAGATCTATCCCAACTTGGAGATACTTCGAAGGATCGTTTACACGCCGGATGTAATTGAACTTGCAAAGAAAGCCGAGGGGCTTATAGAAATAACCTCGGATGGGGTAATCCTGTCGTCTGACCTTGACGTCCCCGCGCGAGACGCTGTATGTCTGGCTCTTCTCGGAGCGTACTTGGGGAAATCTTTAGGAAAGCTCCCTAAGGATGCTTTGTCAACCAGACGTCTCGCAAGGATTATTGGTAAGGCGCGTAAAACGGTATCCAACGAGGTTCCAAGGCTGATCTCCGATGGATTGATTGAGAGAACGCCTGAAGGGGAGTATCGCCTTACGACTATGGGAATAAGAAAGACAGAAGTCTTCATTGAGCAATACAAGAAGTAGGACGCGTACACGTCGCCCTTGCCCTTAAAATCAATTATGTGAGCCTATCAACAATCTCGGCGAATTCCTCCGGCTTATCAAGATCGATTCCCACCGTAGGTATCTCCAACCCCATCTTCCTGAGGCTTTCAATCAGCAGATCGATGAATATCCCCTTCTTCTTCTCGTATCGCTTGTCCACCGCTCTTCCAATCGGGGTACATTTCACCCCACAGGTGGGTGATCGTTCAACCCCTACTATGGCTAAGATTCTGATTGGTGGTTCCCGAGCATTCTCGATTAAACTCTTCAGATACTTGGCTGTTTCATCTGCAAGTCTGGCACAGTGCTCTCGGAATCCCGGTAAACTCGAGTATTCATCTCTTGTTCTCGGTGGACGCGGGTTGCCGCAGAAGGTGAACTCTGGGCATGGCATCTGCACGACGCCTATTTTTAAACGTGCCAATAGCTCGAGAATCCGGATGCTCATTCCAAGGTTATTCTCTATGGGCTTTCCGCTTTGCCACCATCTTGTCGCCCGGTTTAGTATACAATGGGAAAGAACCAGAACTTGGGTCTCTTCGAATCCCCTTTCGTTTTCCATTTCTTTCTCCAACGGAGACTCCGCTCCAACCATCAAAATCCGCCGTATCTTATGTGCTGGGAGGGCGTTTTTGAACATAAACGTATCTTCGGGGTTTTCCTTCACGTGTCAGTATGCCGTCCCTAACCAAGTCGAGCAGAACGTGGGCTACTGCCGTTCGATCGTAATGGTAGCCTATTCTCGTCATCTCTTCATGTACTTCGCTTAATGAACGCGGCTCAGCGAAGAACCCTTCTTTCCAGAGCCTCTCCAAAACCCCCCGGCAAGTCTCAGCTCTGCCTGTTGGATACGTTATTTCTCCGATGGGGATTGCCTTCTTTGCGTGTTCTGTTACTGTTGAAAGGACTTTCTCGACTATTCTTTGTATTTGATCCTCTCGGCATTCTCTTTCGAACTCTATGTTCCCGACTTTCATTTTTATGCGGACTCTCTCTTTGT
>CAZCXS010000134.1:0-3776 GCA_964502685.1 uncultured Candidatus Bathyarchaeia archaeon | reverse complement strand
GCTGAGAGCACAATATCAGAGATACTTTTAAGGCTTGAAGAAGGCGCATGAAAATAAGTTAAATTCTTCTAATTTCGAGTCGGGATTCTAAATATAACAATGTAAGAATCCTTATATAGGGAGCACGAAAGCGCGTTTTAAACATGAAACATCCAAGATCCTCAGTCTCCTTTGCGTTTGCACGGCTATTTACGGCCTCAAATCTTGGAATGTCGCTGAATATCCGTCGTAAACGGTTACATCAGGCTTATTATTCAAAGAATTTGAAGAGTTGAATGATCATTGTCTTTGCTTCGCTTGGTTAAGGGGACTCAATTGAAAAGCAACCTCATTGTTAATGCTACTTGGCAAAGGCTCTGCGAGTATCTAGGACTCTCAGAGTACGAAGCAAAGATTTACGTTTCCCTAATTGAGGCTGGACAAGCGAAAGCGAGAACCCTCAGTGTTCTAAGCGGAGTCCCCAGGACCAAGGTGTACAGTGTGCTCAGGAAACTGATAGACATGGGTCTCGTTATTGAGATTCCGGGGGAGCCTAGAAGGTTTTCTCCCACTCCGCCCAGAATTGCTTTAAGGTCTTATCTCCAATCATACCAGGATACCGTTCAGAGTCTCAGCTCTCTCATTTCAACTCTGGAGGACACCTTTAGAAAGGCGAAGAATAAGGAGAACTTGCGGCGAAGTTCGATATGGACGATCAGTGGAAGGGAGGAGACGCTCAGAAAGATCCAGGAGATGTTAGCCAAGGCGAAAAGGTTCGTTCATATAGTAACCAACGAGAACGGATTAATTCTCCTGTATAAGTCATTCAATAAGATGTTTGATGAACTAGTAGAACGCTCAGTGGAAATTAAAATCACAACCACGAACGGATCCAACAACAAGCATCTGATCCGGGAACTTCGATATATGTGCAAGGTCGAGGAGACCGATTTCCGTCTCCCCCTAATCGTACTCTGCATAGACGATGATCAGCTACTCATATCTCATCTCCAGCCCGACAGTTACTTTCTAAAATCTGAGAAAGACAGAGCGATCTTCTCCAATGATCCCGTACTGCGAAAGTTAGTTTGGTCTCTCATCACTCAGATGAGCAAATAGTCTTCTCGTGCAATTGATAAGACCATATGCGCGAGCGCAATGGAATGTCACTTATCATCAAAGATTCCGGTTACACTATTCTTAGATAATCTCGACAAGGAAATCAATCCGGGGGAAAGCATCTGCAGTCTAAGAAGAAACTGAAGAATGCAAGCCCGCTGAGCTATATCGACCTTCTAATATTGACCCTCACACAGCACGAGAAGGAGTTATACCTAATCATCCGAAAACTCGAGAAAATATCCGAAAAACTCGAGGAGATAAGCCTACAAATATCTAAGAGCAGAAATTGAAATCCTAGTTGAAAAATACTGAAGCACCTTCAAACATATCAGTTAGAATCGCTTTGAATTTCCTTCTCCATAAAGCTTTTATTTTGCTAAATGTCAATTCATTGAAATCTTAAGGGTGATCAATTTGGTTGAGATAAAAGTGGACGTTGATAAATGCACTGGCTGTGGAACCTGCGTAGATGTCTGTCCCGCCGGAGTCTTCGAATTAGTAGAGGGAAAATCCTCCCCAGTTAACGTGGATGAATGCCTTGCATGCCTCGCATGCGAGTCTCAATGCCCAGAGAACGCCATCGAGGTTATTGAATAGCCCCTCCGACAAAACTGTTAAACTCACAGTCTCCAGAATCTCGAGTGGGTCTCCCTTACTTCCTTGATGACTTTTTCTGCTATTTTCTGAGCTTCCATGTTAAAGAAGGGACGATCATCCCGGATTCTAGCCTCTAAGCCTGCCATCCGAGAGATGATCACGGGAATTATCTTCCTCAGAAACCTGGAACGATAGCCACCCTCGAGCACGGCTACAAGTTTGTCTTTGCTGAAGATACGCGCCGAATCCATCATCACCTGAAAGACCTTAAGATAAATATAGGCTGAGAGTGAAAGTTCGCTTACAGCATCCCTGAAGTATCCATCGAAGCCAGCGGAGATCAAGATGAATTCAGGTCTATACTGCCCAATTATCGGCATCACTATGGATTTGATTGCTCTCCAATAAGCAGAATCCGTCGTTCCGAAGGGAAGCGGAATATTAACAGTGTATCCCGCGCCCTTACCTTCGCCAACCTCATGTATAAACCCGGCTCCCGGAAATTCCGAGGGGTCCTCATGGAGGCTGATATAAAGAACCTCATCCGTATCGTAAAAGATTCTCTGCGTTCCGTCACCGTGATGAGCATCCACATCTAATATTAAGATGCGTCTCAACGAGAATTTATCCAAGAGGCTCTCAGCTGCTAAAGCAACATTATTGAAGATACAGAAGCCAGAAGCATGAGCACGTCCGGCGTGATGGCCCGGCGGCCTCGAGACAACGAATGCGTTCTTGAGCTCTCCCTTCATCACCATCTGCGCAGCTTGCATCGCTCCGCCAGCCGCGAGACACGCGACTGTGAAGCTCTCCTTCGAGACCACTGTTCCAGCCTCTTCTTCAAGAAGTCCGCCTCCTCTCCTACAGAACTCTTTTATTCTGCTGATGTAGTCCAATGAATGTACGAGTTGAAGATCGTTGAGGCTTGCGGGTCGGGGCTCAATGAGGGTGCATCGCTCATTCTCTAACAGGCGGGCCTGCTTGATTCCTTGCATGATGGCTCTTAATCTTGCCGGCGACTCCGGGTGGCCTTCTCCGGTTCTGTGAAGCAGATACCTTTGGGAGTATATGATCCCCGTTTTCCCCATTCTTATCATATCGAAACCTCTCTTGCTGCTCGATGATTCTTCTCTATGAGTACATTAAAATTCACATTTAATGGTTAAATACGAAGAATGCGAATTACCCATCAGCGCTTTAAAGATTAAAGCAGAGGCGACGAGCATTGCCCATTCTCCCGATAGATACAGGCCGTTACGGAACCCCCGAGATGCTCAAGATCTTTGAGGAAGAAAACTATTTCCAAAAACTTTTAGATGTCGAAGCAGCACTCGCATGGGCGCATGCTCAAGTCGGCAACATCCCTAAAGAGGATGCCGAGAAGATTGAGAGAATGGCTTCAACAAAATACGTTAAAGTCAGCAGGATAAAGGAGATAGAAAAAGAGATTAAGCATGACATAATGTCTCTTGTCCGAGCCTTCGCGGAGGTCTGCGGACCAAGCGGCGCATATATCCATCTCGGAATAACGAGCTACGACGTGGTTGATACTGCCAAGGCTCTTCAGCTCAAAGAAGCCGTGGAGCTGATAAGCCGGAAACTTGATAGGTTGGAGCTTGTGCTTCTCAGGCAGGCGGACCGCTACAAACAGACTATAATGATCGGTAGGACTCATGGGCAGCATGCTCTTCCCATAACCTTTGGCCTAAAGCTCTCAGTGTGGATGAGGGAGATTTCAAGGCATATTCAGAGGCTTCGAGAATGCAAGGAACGGCTGATAGTCGGCAAGATGAGCGGGGCTGTTGGAACGCAGGCTGGATTAGGGATTCACGCCCTAAAAATTCAAGAGCTAGTGATGAATAGGCTGGGAATAAAAGCCGCTGAGGTCTCAACCCAGATAATTCAGAGAGATAGACATGCAGAGCTTATCTGCGTCTTAGCGATGATAGCTTCCACACTGGACAAGTTTGCGACTGAAATAAGGGAGCTCCAAAGAACAGAGATCGGAGAGGCCTTTGAACCTTTCGAACGTGAAAAACAGGTGGGCAGCTCAACGATGCCTCATAAGCGGAACCCTG
>CAZCXS010000133.1:0-3783 GCA_964502685.1 uncultured Candidatus Bathyarchaeia archaeon | reverse complement strand
ATATTGAACTGCCTTGAGGGCGTCCTTCTTTGTGTTGATGAAGGGGATTATGATGCCGTGGGCTCCGATATCTAGGGCGGAATTTATGATCGCGGCGTCATTCCATGGAACCCTTACAATCGGCGTTGTCTCCGAGAAGCTCATGGCCTGTATCATGCTGAGGGCGGATTCGATGCCCAGAGGAGAGTGCTGAAGGTCAATATTGATGAAATCGAATCCTATTCCGCCTAGAATATCCGTTATAAATGGATGTCCAATAGTGACCGTCATTCCTATGGCTACTCCGCCTCGCCTGATGATATCACGAAGTCTATTCTTCAAGGTCTTCGCCTCCAGCATAGAATAAATGAGCCCTTTAAATAACTTAATGCATCCTTACGTGGAGGATCATGAGCGAGGATCGCGGTGACACTGCGGTAACACATATCAATCTAATGCCACAAACTCTAATCAGCCAGCCGAAATATCTCACTGTGATCCATCCATGACCGTTGAGGCGACCGTAAATGAGCTTCCTCGACCTATATACTTCACCGGCCTTAACGTTCGCCGGAGCTGAACGTAGATTCGAGGACGCAGACTACGTAGCGGTCGGAGTCCCACTTGACCTTACGAGCTCCAATCGTCCAGGCTCAAGATTCGCGCCGCTTAAGATAAGAGAGGCCTCCCTCCGCATTGAGGGGTTCAGCTTCAGAACGAAAAGAAGCATAAACGACATAAAGATTCATGACGCCGGAGACCTGCACGTCAACGCGGATCTCGATGAGACCCTGATGAGACTAGAGCTCGTAACGGGAGAAATCCTGAAGGAGGGGAAGACCCCCGTTCTGATAGGAGGTGAGCATACCCTCACCCTTGGCTCCGTTAGAGGCCTCAAGAGGGACTTCGCCGTCCTCTGCTTCGATGCGCATCTAGACCTGCGAGACGAGTATATGGGGCGGAGGATCTGCCACGCAACTGTGATGAGACGGGTGCATGGGATTAAAGGCCTGCGGAGAATAGTTATGGTTGGAACTCGCGCTGCGTGCAGGGATGAAATAGCATACGCAGAGGAGAGGGGGATTAACTTCATCTCCTCATATGAGATTAATCGTGAAGGCATAGAAGAAATCTCTCTTCGAATAAATGATCTCATAGAAGACCAGAACGCCTTATACTTATCATTGGATATGGATGTTCTGGACCCTGCGTTTGCACCCGCCGTTCAGACACCTGAACCGGAGGGCATCTCGACATATCAGTTGCTGGAGATTATCTCAAGGATCAAACTCGAAGGCTTGGTGGGACTAGACCTCGTTGAGGTCGCACCGCAATATGACTCTGGGGTCACAGCGACTGTGGCTGCGAAGATTATCTTTGAGATCTTATCTCACGTCAGCCGATCCAAGAACTCGGATCCCAAGTCTACTCCTTGAGGGGTAGAGCTGTCAAGAGAGAAAACGCCATGAGCAGAGCTAAAACATAGAATATGATCGGCACGTCGAAGCTGTCCCATAGAAAGCCTCCGATAAGAGGCCCGATCGTGAATCCTAGACGGACAGCTGTAAGCCGGACCCCCACCATAAGCCCCTTCCTAGTCGAAGGCGAGATATCCGTTATGTAAGCCGTTGAAGCCGGCCAGGTTGCGCTCCAAAGACCGGTGATCGCCATGTACAACAGAAGCGTCAGCAGATAATCGCTGGTGGCGAGGAAAAGAACGGACAGGAAGGGAATCGGGAGGGTGCTGTAGACCATCGTCTTCTTCCTTCCAAGCTTATCCGCGAGGAACCCTCCTGGGATCTGGGTGATCAGAGTTGCTATTCCGAACCCTACCGAGAAGAATATGCCCACCTCGGTCTTGGTTTTTCCGAATCTCTCGGTTAGATAAAATGGGAGGATTGTCGATAGAATCCCCCTCGAGGTGTTCGCGAGAACATGCATGAGGACGAAGAAGAGAAGAGTTAAAGCAATCTCTCTGCTGAGAATGCTGGGGGCTTTTTCCTCTGCCCTCAGAGGTCTTTCAGAGCTCTCAGTGAGGAAGATGCTGATAGCCATGTAGATGAGCGCGAGGAAAAATAGGAAGCAGAAGAAGGCGGTCCATCCGTACCTGTCAGCTATTATCCCGCCTAGGAACGGCCCCAGCATCCCCCCTATCGGCCAAGCTATATTCATCAGTCCGTAGATTCTCCCGAGTGATGATTTTCTAACGATATCCGTAATCATCGCCGCCCTAGCTGGAACGAAAAAGCTGAACGATATGCCGCTTATAGCCGTATAGAGCATCGTTTCAGGCCAGCTCTTCGCCGAGATGTAGAGAAGAGGAGCGATGAGCCAGAAGACTCCGCTGAGCATTATTGTTATTTTTCGGCCGTATCTGTCAGACATGTATCCGCCGAGCATCACGGTGACCGTGGCTGATGCGCTGCCCACGAAAAGCGCAAGGCTGACTTCGAAGACTGAAGCTTGCAGGCTTCTGATGAAGAGCGGGATGAATACGCTGGTCATGTTCGAGTATATGGCCGCAAATATGTTGATCATGAAGAGGAGGCTAAGATTTCTCTCGGTTGAGGGCATCCGCAAATCCACTTTCAGGGATTTTGAAAGGCTGATATGCTTTTCCAGTATATAAGCCCGCCCGTTATTTCACCTTGCTTCGCGAAAAACCAAGGGGAGGGAATGTTAATTAAATAGATATACATTTATGTCGGCAGGCGAGAAAAAATCAGCGGGGACAGATTTGACCGAGAATCTGCTTGAGGTCAAGAACCTCACAGTGGAGGTTTCAGGCAAGAGGATACTTGAAGATGTGAACCTGCAGATTGCGAAAGGTGAGGTTCACGTCCTATTCGGGCCGAACGGCTCGGGTAAAAGCACCCTTCTAATGACGATTCTCGGGTTTCCCGCATACAAAGTTCTATCCGGCGAGATAATCTTCAAGGGAAAGGAAATAACGAACCTGCCGATTAATGAAAGGGTCAAACTGGGCATTAGCGTTGCTTTCCAGAATCCCCCGGCCATTAGGGGAGTTAAGCTGGGCGGAATAATCAGCCACTGGACCCCCGATCAGGAAGAGATTAACAGACTTTTGGAAAGAGTCAATTTTCCACCTGAATTCTTGAGAAGAGATGTAAACTTGGGTTTCTCAGGTGGAGAGATCAAAAAATCTGAGGTTCTTCAGATACTCGCTCAGGGCGGGGACTTCCTTATGTTTGATGAGCCTGATTCCGGCGTAGACGTTGAGAATCTTCAATTGATAGGCAGGGTCATAGATGAGGTGCTTAGGGGGAGATCTGGGCTGATAATTACTCATCAAGGCCACATCCTACGCTTTGTGAATGCTGATGTAGCTCATGTGCTTATTAAAGGCACCATAGCATGCTCAGGTAAGCCGACGAGGATCCTCAGCCAGATACTCCGCGAAGGGTATGGTTGGTGTATGAAATGCCCCAGGAGAAAAAGGACGAGCCAGGAACAGATGAGCGAGTAGATGAGCCGCTGGTTAATCTAGACATCTCAGGATACTCCAGAGAGCCGAGAGAATGGCCGGCCTGCCCGATCTCAAGCCTTCCGGGAGATGTGCTTAGACGAGCCTTTGAGGTCGGCGTTGTGCCTGAGGAGGATTCACGTGCAGCCACGTACTTCCAGATAGACCACTCAGTCATCTCCAAGACGGTTCAGAGGATATTTCAGGGTCAGCTCGAGGTGATGAGCACAAGGGACGCAATCAAGAAGTATGACTGGTTCGAGGATTACTGGTGGAAGCTGGTGAGGAAAGACGCTGATAGATTCACTCTTCTGGTCGAT
>CAZCXS010000132.1:0-3798 GCA_964502685.1 uncultured Candidatus Bathyarchaeia archaeon | reverse complement strand
AAGAAGCGTGAATCACTCTTTGTTCTAAGCACACGAAGAACACGCTCTATCCATTCCTTAGGAACCCAGTCGCCCCACATATCCCCCATATCAGAGACGAATATGAAACTGCCCTTAGGGAATCTCCGTCTGAGCCTCCACTCGGCGAAGGCAGGCTTGAAATCATAAGTTTTGTACGGCTCGATTCCCATAGCTGCTAATCTTCTAGAGTATCTTCTCGCCCAGCAGTAAACACAGTTATGCAGACATCCGGTTATGGGATTCCAAGTAGCCATGTTCTACGCATTTTCTCCTTAATCATAATACTGTTCATCTTTACCCAAAATATACGTGAGGATTTTATCTTTCTCCTTAAGAGAGTTAACAATAAGATCAGGCCCTTCCCTCTCTAAATCGCTTCTTGAATAAAATCCGGACGAAATAGCAATGCATCTCATTCCGGCCCTTCTGGCAGCGATCACTCCAAAAATTGAATCCTCAATAACTATGCATCTTTCAGGCTTGCATCCAAGGGCCTTTGCGCATCTGAGGAAGGCTTCGGGATCGGGTTTTGGCTTTTTCACCTCATCCGCGGTTATTATATAATCGAAGTAGCCTCGAATCTCCTTTTCTCTAAGCGTCTTCTCTATCACCTTCCTATTGCTCATAGTCGCCAAGGCCATTTTAACCGCTGGTTTTAGGGCTTCTAAAAGGTTTACTGCGCCGTCGAAAAGCCTAATCTTAGGAGTGAGGGTCAGATGCACTCTGGTCTTTTCCTCTAAAAGTTTATCTATCATTCTTTCGTCATACCGGATCTTCGCGGTCTCCAGAGCCTCCTTAAACATGTTTCTTGCACCTATCCCTATGCGTCTTTCAAGAAACTCGTCACTTACATTGCATCCGATTTTGCTTAGTACCCTCTGGAAGGCAAGTACGATTACTCCCAAGGTGTCAGCTAACGTACCATCCCAATCGAATATTACCAACTCAAACATCCGATTACTCCTCACATATTCCGGCTGTGCTGACGTCTTGATGAATTTCAACCTTTCCTCTTTTAAATTGACCATTTGAATATGAAAAAGCTGGTTAGTTAAGGTTTCGTCTTCATGAAACATATGTTACGCATCTTTATCGTCTCTATTCGAGATCCTTTTAAATTCGAGATTCATAATCGTGGATTCCATCCTCTTCGATGGAGAGGAAGAATGAAAATCTTCTTTCTTTCCCATAAGGCTTCTCAACAAGAGCCTTAATGATGTTTCGTCTACCAGTTCGAGATAGCTTCACAACTCCGCTGGACCAAAACTTTAATATTCTCGTAGCTACAGGAGCAATATCCGCTTCTTGCATTAAGCTTCTTACCTGACTGAGAAGAAGCACGGAGAGAGGGATTGTTCTAGCAATCTGCATGAGTGTTGCAATTTGACGATTCAATTCTCGATTAAGATTAAAGGACTCTTCTTTACTTGTTAGCTCCGAGCGATATAGAGAAGTTATCGTGTCGAAGACTATGAGCCCAAATCTTCTATTAACGAATCTCTCCAGGTTATCAATAATCTCGATCTGCTCCTGAAAGGATGAAGGTCTAGTGAGAATAATCATATCCGAGACCTCCTCAAAGTCTGAAAAGGCAATCTGGGAAAGCCGCTCCGGAGTGAAGGTGCCTTCGCAGTCGATATAGAGCGTCTTAAAGCCCATTCGAGCCGAGTTAACAGCACATTGTATAGCTAGAGCTGTCTTACCCGTCTCAGCCTCACCGTATACAAGAACAATCTCTCCGAGAGGTAAGCCTCCATTTAAGGCTCTGTCCAAGTATGTGCTTCCCGTGGTTATCCGCCGTTCCAACGTCCCCGCATCTCTCCAAACAAATACGAAATGCCTTTAATTTAACCGTGGCCATCAATATTTTCCTATGAGATCCTAGATCTGTTTTATGTTTGTTAACCGCTAATTTGCTGTTTGTCATACACTGGGAACGTTTAATTCTCCTTAAAGGTGTAATTTAAGATTTAAATGCCCGTTCTCTTCATTCTTCTCTAGTAAAAGGTTGAGTGTACTAAATGAGATCAAAGATAGCAGTAGCCACTGTCTCAGGGAAGGCTTACTACTTGCTTGTAAACGAGCTGAACAAAAGGAGAATTCCCTTCCTGAGTTTAATCCCAGGTGAGGTTATACCGCCCTCAATTAAGGTGGTGATAACGACAGAGGATGAAAGAAAACGTATCGAACACCCTTCAGTATTAATATATAATCCTGAAGAAGAACCCTCCGCCATAGTTGATGAGGCTGTACGAATAATCCAGAACAAAAAGACCTACGAAGAATTGGTGATCGGAATCGATCCTGGCAAAACATTCGGAGTCGCTGTTCTGGGCGACGGAAATATTTTAGAAAAGAAGGAACAGTTAACCTTAGAGATGGCGATCGACTCAGTCTTAACTGCAATAAATAGGCATCCAGCTCAGACATGCAAGATAAAGATTGGAGATGGAGTGCCAGAATTAGCTGAGGAAATAGCAAGCCGACTTGAGGTATCAATCCCCGAGGATGCAACATTAGAGATTGTAAGCGAGATGGGCACAAGCATCATTAGAGGTAAAGGACCCCGAAAGAAGATAAGCGACGCCGACGCGGCTGTTAATATAGCTAGAAAAGAAAGCTTCTAAAGCCTCGGTGGAAGGAGCTAGGGTTGAGATACAGAGTCGACGAGGGGAAGATTCTTCTTATAGACGGGCCTGCACGTGTCCATCTTATTTCAGGAGCCGCTGAGGTTCTAGGAGCAGAGATTAAGCCAGAAATGAGAGTAATAATCCGCCAGGGCAAACGTCTACCCTTCGAAGCCCGTCCCAGGTTTGAGGCAGAACTATTTATGGGTGAACAAGCTTCATGCGTGGAGGTAAATGCAGCTGCGATACCTCGTTCTTGGCAAGAGAACGTGGCTAGAATACTATCCGAAAAAAGAAGGACAACGGTCCTAATTCTAGGCGGGGTGGATTCTGGAAAGACCGGCTTCTGCATCTATCTCGCAAACTTGGCGTTAAAGGCGAACCGGGAAGTAGCTGTGATGGATTGCGATCTAGGACAATCGGATCTAGGCCCTCCGGGGACTATTGGTCTGTGCTTCGTCCGAAAGCCATTTACGGATCTCTTTAGGCTGTTTCCGGACGATTCGATCTTTATCGGGGTCACGAGCCCCAGCAGAGCGGTCAATGAAGTTTTGGATGCGACTGGAAAGCTGAAGGATGAAGCTTTGAGAAGAAATGTGAGTCTGCTGGTCATAAATACTGATGGCTGGATTGATGGTGATGACGCTATAAAATACAAGGTCAGACTTGTAGAGACGGTTGATCCGGATTATACAGTCGCTATTCGAAAAGGCGAAGAGCTCGATCCATTAATCTCATCATTAAAGGAAAGAGATATCATCACAGTAGACTCACCCGAGAACATTAAGAAGCGAGATCGGGAGACAAGAAGGCTTCTCCGAGGATTTGCCTATAAGAAGCACTTGAGAGGATCAAGAATTCGCGCTTTTCCTTTGAGCTGGATAAAGGTTGGGGGAAGCCTAAATTTTGACAGTGAAAAGGGAGATCAGCTTAAGGAGAAGATGCAAGAAATTCTCGGAACAGAGATCTTGTGCTGTGAGGAAATATCCAATAGTATAGTCTTGATTCTCGGAAAAAAAGGAGACCTAAACGAGGAAGCGGCGAGAATGGCTGAGACGGAAATGGGTAAGAGGATCATTATACTTCGAGAAGGCGATGAGAGGGGGCTTCTTGTATCCCTGGAAGGGCCTTCTGGAAAGATGCTTGGGAT
>CAZCXS010000131.1:0-3845 GCA_964502685.1 uncultured Candidatus Bathyarchaeia archaeon | reverse complement strand
TTCCATTCGGCCCAGTTATCGCCGTGAAGCCTTTATCGAATACTAACGTGGTCTTTTTGCCGAATGTCTTGAAGCCGTTAACTTCGATCTTTTTTATGAATGGCACTCCACCCACCCCATCATTCAAGTCTAGATATGCAGGGCAATTCTAGACGCGGACATCTGAACTCATCCAGCCGGTTGTTCCTCGCCCATCAACCACTTTGCAGTTCTCTTCACGAACTTCTTAATCTGTTCCTTCTCTCCATAGACGAGGACATAACCGTCTTTCTGAAGCTCGTGCTTAAGCCCCATCTCCTCGGATATCTGTCTGATGAGGCTCAAAGGCGTCTCCTCCGTCGGTTTAATTCTGATCCAATGCTTGTCTCGCGGAACCCCAACTGGGAATCTCTTCTCCTCTTCTCGCTTAGGCGTGAACGTGCTTCTCTGGGCTTCGGCAATCTTCTCCATCAAAAGGTCGACATATGCCTGTCCAAGCTTCTCCCTCGCGATGGGCAGAAGATAAGACTCGAGATTCCTCAGGTACTCCTCGATCCTCATGATGACGTTGGGGTTGGATCTATCGATTTTAGCGATCTCCATCATAGTCTTCGCAGAGCGTAGATCATTCATTATTTTGGGAGGAATAGATTCTCCCCTCCTCTTAAGGTCTCTGATCAGATCAGCCATCAACTTCCAAACAGCGTAGTAGTTCAGTTTCATGCACATCCTTTAAGGTCTTCTCTAGCCGTGCCGGTACTTCTTGAACGCAAGTGTGACCGAGAGGAAACGTTTCGATTCACAGCTTCTCGCCTAGTGTTGATCTACTGTTAGGAATATCCGTTCATGATTTTTCTAAAGTAGAACAATTTTCGCCTTCAAGACAAATATCTATTTCTAACACGCTCGTATATATGAGGCTGATGCTTAAAAAGAGACGCTTTCATGAGGCTCTCTTTAATCGATCTGCTTAAAAGATATGAGAAAGCCTAGAATCTTAGATTGCCTTACGTTGCATGGAAGATGGAGGATGAAGATCATAGACAAACAGCCTCTCAAAAAAGGTTCAGAATCAACGTTCCGCTACAAACAGGTAATCGTGTTAAGGTCAGACCTGAAAATGAGCTGTGGAAAAGCCGCAGCTCAAGCATGCCACGCCTCCCTCACGGCTTCCGAGGAAGCGAGAAGAACTAAGCCTTCTTGGTGGCGAGCGTGGATGAAGGAGGGGCAGCGAAAAATCGTTCTAAAAGTAAACTCCGAGGATGCCCTTTTAAAAAAGGAAAGGGAAGCTAAGGAAGCTGGAGTTCCCTCAGCGTTGATCTCCGATATGGGTTTAACTGAGCTCCCACCTGGAACGGTAACAGCCTTAGGAATAGGCCCCGCGCCTGAGAGAGTGATTGACAAGATTACAGGCAACCTTCCCCTCTACTGATGTTTCTGGAGGCTAAAGAGTGACGGTTCAAGTGTCTTCTCTTGAGGCCAAGCTCGGCATGGAAGTCTACGCTTCGAGCACGCCTGGAATCGGAGGTAAAATACGTTCAGAACTAGAGGATTTCATAGTTGAAGAAGTTCTGCTTGACGGCTCTAAGGCTTCCGTTAATCTCCGAAGAGGCAGATACCCGATCTCCGGCCGCGGGGGATACCTCGTCTGCGTCTTAATTAAAAGGGGATGGGACACTCTATCTGTGATAGAGAAGATTGCGAGACAGATCGGCATAAGTCCCGATATGATTAACATAGCCGGGATAAAAGACGCTCAAGCCTTAACCGCCCAGCATATAAGCATAGGAGCTGCTTCTCCGGAGAAGATCAGAATTAACCTTAAAGGCGTCTGCTTAATTCCGATGTATTACTCAAAGGAGAAGATATCGACAGGGATTCTCATGGGGAACCAATTCGACATAACGGTGAGGTCGATATTACATGGTCCCTCGGAGACGCAGCGGTTGATCAGCGAGACATGGCGGGAAATCTCAAATCTCGGCGGAGCTCCCAACTTCTTTGGTCATCAAAGGTTCGGGACGATTCGGCCCATAACCCACATGGTTGGGAAGCATATAGTCAAGAGAAGATTTGAAGAGGCAGTTATGCTTTTCCTTTCGGAGCCAAGCGAACGTGAGACTCCTCAGGCTAGGGATGCCCGTGAATATCTTCGGGAAACATGTGATTTTCGCTCAGCCTTGAAAAGGTTTCCGAGGAGCTTATCCTACGAAAGGCTTATGCTGAGATATTTATCGAGGTATCCTAGGGATTATCTGGGCGCTCTTCGCAGGCTCCCTGTAAAGCTGAGAAGACTCTTCGTTCAAGCTTACCAGTCATACCTCTTCAATAGATTTCTCAGCGGAAGAATGAAGAGAGAGATCTCTTTGACCCATGTTCAGAAAGGCGATTACGTAGTGAATATCGGAGCAAAGGGGCTGCCGACAGAAAGCTTCACTAGAGTCGGAGATGAAATTTTTCATTCAGTCTCCTCTAAGGTTGAAGAAGGGAAGATGGCTTTAGCCATACCAGTCATAGGGTTTGACCAGGAGCTCTCAAGCGGAGTTCAAGGAGAAATCGAGAGAGAGATCCTAGAGCAGGAGGGCATTCAACCTCAAGACTTTAAAATTGAAGGGATGCCTGAGTCTAGCATGCGCGGCGGCTTGAGGAAGGCACTGGCTTCAGTTATGAATTTAAGCTTCGAAACAAGATCATCTGATAGTGAAACCTCGGCTAGATTCAGATTTATGCTTCATAGAGGCTCATACGCAACCGTCGTTCTCAGAGAGTTCATGAAGCCTGAAGATCCAGTATCCTCAGGATTCTAGAAATCTAAGAATCATCATCGGATCTTTTGGGGAAAGACTAAAAACCGCGTAGTCTTTAACTTAATGGCCAAGGGGAGGAGTGATTTCGGTATGAACATCATCCAGATTGTTTCTGATACTTTTAGGTGGGATTATCTCGGATGCTACGGGAACAAATGGATTCACACGGAGCATCTGGATAGATTCGCGAGGGACTCAGTAGTCTTTGATCATGCCTATATAGCTTCTTTCCCTACGATCCCGCATCGCCACGACCTCTTCACAGGCCGGTACACCTTCATATATTCAACGTGGGCTCCGCTTCCGAGGGATGAAGTTATACTCTCGCAGCTTCTCCGTCAAGCTGGATATGTGACTATGCTGATCGTTGACACGCCTCACATGATTAGGGATGCGCATTACTTCGACAGGGGATTCGATGCATGGTGGTGGATAAGAGGCCAAGAGCACGACCGTTACATGACTAATCCGCCCAGAGACCCCGAAGAGAGGCAGAAGGCTTTAGGCCGCCAATATCTACAGAACGTCTCTTTACGCATATTCGAGGAGGATTACTTCGTTGCTAAAACCATGACATCAGCGATTAAATGGCTTGAGTTGAATTATGATCAGCATGAGAAGTTCTTTCTGCATGTTGATACGTTTGATCCTCATGAACCCTGGGACCCCCCTAGATGGTACGCTGAGATGTATGATCCGGGATGGAAGGGCGGAGACGTCCCCGGAGGGGCATACATCGTAGGTGTTGAAAGGCCAGCTGCATCCGACTTAACAAAGGAGCAGCTAAACCATCTAAGAGCACTGTATGCCGGCGAGGTGACAATGGTCGACAGGTGGATCGGAAGGCTGCTTCAAAAGATCGATGACTTAGGGCTTCTCGAAAACACAGCGATAATCTTTACAAGTGACCATGGGACATACATAGGTGAGCATAACTACGTGGGGAAGAGGCCACACCTATATGAGGAAGTGGCACATGTACCATTGATAATTCGGCTGCCTGATTCTGCCGGTGCGCCGAGGGGCAGACGCGATGAGATAGTTCAGTCACCGGATATC
>CAZCXS010000130.1:0-3849 GCA_964502685.1 uncultured Candidatus Bathyarchaeia archaeon | reverse complement strand
CCCATCTTTTGGTGAACTTCGATGACAATAACTATTCACCTTGCTTAATGCGGTATCTCCATGAATTAGAACCTTCCTATTATGCGGGGAACATCCGAGTATATACATAGGTATATATCTTAACATAATCTCCTACCAGCCTTTTTGCATTTAAAACAGCAAATATGAACAGAAAAATCTGTGGATATTTACAAAAAAGTATCTTATCCTAAATAGGTGAGAACTCTTCCAGAGGCTCTTTGAAAACCTTCGGAACCGCTCCTTTACGGATCCTCTCAACCTGGGCTAATGCCATTTGCACATCATCCTTCCCTAAATGAACGGACATAGTGATCTCAGCGCGATATTTCTCTCCCGGTTTGAGCACAATAACTCTTCCTCGCTTTCTTTCAAATGGCTTCACGTTTGGAAAACTTGTTCCCGGCTCAAGGCCCGTTACATAGCCATCCTCAAGACTAGATGTATTTTTCCACAATGTGAAGCAAGGCAGATTCTTCACCGAATATCTCAAGGAGACAGCTTTATCTTCACACCTATTAGTCAACACAACCATAGTATCTCCTTTCTCGTCAGCCATGAGATCCATGAAATAAACCTGCTCTACGAAACCGCTTTGCGGAGGGCCGTAACGGTCAAATCTCTCAATCGCTTCAGCCGCGATCATATCTCTTGGAGCTACCTTCTTGATCGGCGCTACAAGTCTAGCTCCATCCTCAAGAATCGGATAGCCATAATTACAATGGTAAAGGAGCTGCATTTCATCAGGAACCCCGCGAAGATTCTCCACTGTGTCAGAGATCGTGAGCGAGTTGCCTCCAAGAGTTGTTGTAATGGAAGACGTCAATCTCAAATTAGAGCCGAACATTGATCTTTCATGAACGACTCCCTCGATTTCTAATTTGAAAGGAGGCCTCAGGCCGATTCTAACCCTTACGATGTCAGCGGGGATATTCGCAATCTTGCCGTGAAGGGTAAGCATAACCTCCTTTTTTCTTCCCATGTTATCCGTGATTACATCTACTCCAGGAGCACCAAAGTTTCTGAGGCCGCAGCGGACAATCATCTCGTTGAATCCATCAAGCCATCCAAGGCCGCCTCTGGCTTCTAGATTGATGTGGCGGGGATGGACAAGATTCTTTACAGGAGACCTCCAGCCTAGAAATGTGCCTTGATATTCCCCTTTCCAGATGCTCATGCCTCGTGTGGGCACGATGATGAATGAAAGTTGACCATTATCCACGGTGATTACATCTACGCCGTCTGAAAGCCCTCCATAAAGCCTGCGCTTCTCAATTCGCCAATTTTCCCCTATCTTCAGCTCCCAGTCGGATATGCTCCATTTTTCTACATAGATTCCATTTTCCACATCGACTAAGGTCTTCTGAAGGACCTCGACTTTTTGACCCGAGATTTCTTTATAAGCACACAAGACCCCTTTCCTCCAAAAAATATCATTATGACGCTGAAAAATAAGTAATCACATATGCTTTAAGTGTGTTTGGAGCACAAGTTTGAATTAAAGTCAAATGCGCCTAGCTCGAGGCTACCAGTAGACTGTTTCCGTGGGTTTTCCTGAGAGTACAGCTTCAGTCTCGTCTGGTTCTAAAGTCTTTCTTACACCAAGCTTATAGTGCCAGTCATAGCAGCAGTATCTAACTAGTTTGATTTTTTTGCCTTTAATTTCTTCAGGAATTTTCTCGTCAGGTGTGCGTTTCGAGAAGCTCGTCAATTCCACGGTGAATATGCATTTCTCCCATTTTTCTCCATACTCATCGGTGAATGTTTCACCTGTTCTTTTTATGTCGAGAACTCTTCCCTGAAGCTTTCTAACCTTACTCATTTCAGCACCCTTTCTACTTAATACGAGACATGTATTTATGTGTCTTTTCGATCCTGAAGCTTTTTTATCAACAACAAGAGGAATAGAGAGACGTTAAGTTCTCATAATCGTAAAGTTTTAAGTAGGTTCTTCCCTTACTCAAGGAAAGGGTGTAGAATTTGCGTGACATTACCCAAGGACGAATACTTTTAGCTTTGAGCTTTATGGCGATGATTATTTATTTTTGGGCGTTGTTTTTAGCCCCGCAGAGCATCAAGTTTCTGGATAGAACCATACGCGACTGGGCCTTGCTCATTCCTGTGATGATTATCGTCTATCTTTTTCTCGTAGTCGTCGCGTGGATAGGATGGGCAATGGCGACTACTCCTCCATCCCTTCCGACCAGTAAAAAACCAGAAACGAAAAGTAAGGAAGGGAATAAAAGTTGACGAGGAAGTAATAGCTTATTAACAATTGGTTTCTAGGCAGATTTATGAAGGAAATCGAGACCAATGTTCATGAATGATTTTCCATTCTCCATCTCTCTTTAAGAGAAAGACTGAGACCCTTGATTTAACATCGAATTTTAAATCTCTTATCTGGCCGCGGTATCTTATTATGAACATGCCTATAGCGGAGTCTCCGAAGACCTGGATTTTCCAGCCTCTTGTCTCGTAATCGTACTCCTTAAGCACCTTCAAGGCCTTCGCTTCGTTTTCCAGAGCTTCAGATTCTTGAAGATCAAAAGGCGGCCAATCGTCAAATTTCGTGTATTCGCTTTGATCAACGAGACCCTTAATGGCTTTTGAATCTCGATTTCTTATACCCTCTATCCGCCGAATCAGAATGTTTCTAATAATATCTTGTGTAGGTAACTCTACTCCTTCAACAAGCCTGATTCCACAGTATTTGCAGAAATTAGCATCATCTGGAACTTCTTTACCACAATTAGGACAAATCATGCTTATTTCCCCCCTTTTATTCTTTAAGGACAGAAGATTCCTAAATCTCTTCTTAATATATTTTCAGCTACCATTAGGCTGTTCGAATTCTTGGAAACCAGTTAATTTCATATCTTGTTTCATACTTAAATAATACAATACATGAAAAAAGTAAACACCAGAAATATTTTGACGTAATTGAGGAGATAAGTTTGAAGACATCACAGATTTCAGGTTTCTATAAACTCAGTGTCAAGGAACGCATACAGATTGTTAAGGAATTTGCGGATCTCACAGATGATGAGGTACGAATCTTACAGTCCACAGGATCTTTAAGCCTCGAATTGGCAGACCGAATGATAGAGAATGTTATCGGAGCTATTCCCATACCCCTAGGAATCGCAGTTAATTTCCTAATAAACGGGAAAGATTATCTAATCCCTATGGCCATAGAGGAGACCTCCGTCGTCGCCGCTGCGAGCTACGGGGCGAAAATGACCAGAAGTAAAGGAGGAATCTTCACAAGCAGCACAGATCCAGTAATGATAGGGCAAATTCAAGTCGTAAATGTTAAAGATCCGCACCGCGCTAAGATGGCGATATTAGAGAATAAAGACGAGATTCTTGAGAAGGCTAATGAGCAGGATCCTATGTTGGTCTCCGTAGGCGGAGGCGCAAAGGATGTGCGGGCTAAAGTGATATACACACCGAGAGGGCCTATGGTCATCGCTGAGCTTCTCGTCGACTGTAGGGACGCCATGGGAGCTAATGCTGTTAACACTATGGCTGAAGCAGTTGCGCCTATTATTGAGAGAATCACGAACGGCCGAGTCGTTTTAAGGATAATCTCCAATCTCGCAACTGAGCGTATTGCAAGAGCCTGGACGGTCGTTGATAAGGAGGCTGTCGGCGGAGAGGAGGTAGTCGACGGAATCATTGATGCCTACGCCTTTGCAGCTGCAGATCCCTATCGAGCTGCAACACATAACAAGGGAATACTGAATGGAATCATCGGAGTTGTCATTGCGACATGCAATGATCATAGAGCCGTAGAGGCAGGAGCACATGCCTATGCCGCTCGAACGGGAT
>CAZCXS010000129.1:0-3850 GCA_964502685.1 uncultured Candidatus Bathyarchaeia archaeon | reverse complement strand
GGACAGCCGCCTCAGGGCTGCGCCTTTGACCTGACTTGGCAACCCCCGCTGATTCAGGTTTATTTTACACATCAGGTTTATTTTACACATAATCTTTTAATTAAATTTTATTACTTGCGATGTTTCTTGGTAAACCAATAAATAATCAGGTGTAGAACTCTTAAAGAAGAAATCTTGAGATCTGATGCTGATGATTGTTGAGCTCGCCGCGCTTGCCGTGGGATTCGCCGTCAGCCTCCTAAGCATGCCGATCGTCATGAAGTTCATGAAGAGAAGGGGAATCGTAGGGATCGACATGCACAAGAAGAATCTCCCATCGATCCCGGAGATGGGAGGAGTAGCGGTACTGCTCGGCGTAGCGGCAAGCGTCCTAGCAGTCCTCGTACTGATGCCGGAGAAAACCGATCTGTTGATCAGCTTTCTCACCTCGACCGTCATCGCTGGAATCGTGGGGGCAGTAGACGATCTGAAACCCTTAAACGCAAAGATCAAGCCCTTTCTCACGCTCTTCTCGGGCATCCCCATCCTGCTGCTCGGAACATACAATCCCCGCGGCCCGGTCCTTCCAATAGTTGGGCAGACCAGGCTTACCATCGTGTACCCATTAATGATAATCATCGCGATGGCTGTAACGTCAAACGCAGTGAACATGATGGACCCCTTCAACGGGACGATGTCTGGAACATGCACCGTGATCACAGCCGTCCTGATAATCTCCTCTCTGCTTCTAGGAAGATATAACGGCCTTCTCCTCTCCCTCTGCATCTTCGGCCCCCTCCTCGTTCTTTACCTCTTCAATAAGTACCCAGCGAAGGTTTTCTCCGGGGATGTTGGAAGCCTAAGCATAGGAGCCGCCCTCGGAGCCATAGCTATTCTCGGCCGGCTCGAAGTCGTCGCGGTCGTCGCTTTCGCCCCGCAAATAATGAACGCCTTCTACGGACTCTCCACAATCGGCCGCCTCTATGAGAGGCGAGAAGTCCCACGTCCCGTAGTCGTCTTGGAGGATGGAAAGCTGATGGCGACCTCTGATCCTAAAGCGCCCATAACGCTTGCACGTGTAATCCTTGCACGCGGCCCCCTATATGAACATGAGGCGGCTCGAATCTTCATCATCCTATCGATCATATCGGGGATCCTAGCCATCTTCACCGCGTATCTAATCAGGGTGACTACATGATTAGGAGAATACTTGACTTCACTCTCATTCTGCTCTTCATGTGGGCATGTATGCTCATAGGGTTATGGCTCATAAACGAAGTGATCGTCCCCCTTGAACTGCCGGGAATAAACAACCAGATCATAACCGCAACGCTTAAAGTAGCGGCGAGCGTAGGATTGGCTCTTCTCTGGCTTTGGATTTGGAGAGAAGCCGTGAAAAGAATGTTCTGGTGCGCCTTGAGAACTCAGAAACGCCCTGCGAATAGAAGAGAAGATGAGAAGCCGAAGCAAGATCCAAAAAGAGGGAAGCCCAAAGAATAAGTGATGAGGATGAGGGTCATAATAGACATCTTAACACCGAAACAATGCATGTTCTTCTCGAGGCTCTCGGAGAGACTGAGGCGAAGAGGCCACGAGGTCTTCAACGTAAGCAGGCGATATCGAGAGGTCATAAGCCTACTTGAACTGAAGGGCTTAGAGGCAAAGATCATCGGAAAACACGGCGGGAAGGAGCTTGTCGACAAGCTGAAAGCAAGCGCGAACAGAATTCTAGAGTTGACATCATACTTTGAAGAGGTAGATCCAGACGTAGCCGTATCATTCTCATCTCCGGAAACGGCGCGAGTATCATACGGCCTAAAGGTGCCTCACATATGCATAAACGATTCCCCCCACGCCGAGGCGGTTGCGAGACTAACAGTTCCACTCTCAACAAGGCTTCTGGGACCAAAGATCATCCCCAAGGAAGCCTGGATCAGATACGGAATATCCGCGGAAAAGATAATACAATACGATGCTCTTGATCCCTGGGCTTGGCTTAAGGATTTCACTCCTGACAAGAGTGTCCTCCGCGAGCTCGGCCTGTCCGATTCTAAGCCTATATTGACATTCAGACCGGAAGAGGAGTTTGCAGCTTACTTAGCAGGGAAGACTGAGGGAAAAACAAGAATAATACCCGTGATAGAACAGGTTCTAGCAGAGAGGGACGACATCCAGATAGTCGCGATTCCCAGATACACGGAGCAGATAGAGTCCTTACGTGAATACTTTAAAGAGAAGATCATCATCTGCCACTCTCCCATCGACGGGCCTAGCCTTCTCAGCTACACTTCAATCTTCATAGGAGGCGGGGGGACGATGACGACGGAGGCCGCCTTGCTGGGGGTCCCAACATTCTCCTGCTATCCCGGTGAACCCTTCATAGTATTGAAGTATCTTGTGGAAAAGAAGCTCGTAAATCTTGAGAGAGACCCGAAGATCCTAGCAGAAAAGGCGATGGTACTGCTGGACAACATAGAATATGAGAAGAGAAGGCAGGCTGAAAGAGCTAAGAGACTGGTTGAGACATTTGAAGATCCAATAGAGGTAATAACGGCCGAGATTGAGAAGGCAATCTAAAGGGGAAGCTACGCCCATCCGCATCCCTTCTCCCAGCCTCCGCCGATTCCAACAGAGAAAGAGTCAAAAACCTTTATCGCTGTGAACCGTCTTATGGTAAAGAACAGATGTCACCACGAGAAGAATGGAACTTCATAATCGTTATGGAAGAATGAGGATTGAATGAGAAACTTCCTGGATACAGAGGAGAGGCCCTGAAGGCTCTAGAAAGACTGGGAGCCGAAGCTGGCGACCTTCTCCGCATAGAGAAAGACGGAGAGGTATACGAGGGCATCTTGATGCCCAGATCTGAATTGGGAGATGATAAGCACATCGTGATTAAGATACGATCCGGATATAACATCGGGATCAGAATAACCCCTGAGATGAGGATAGAGAAGAGGGGTTCCAGAGCGAAGCCATCCTTCATTCCACCCCCGCCTCCGAGGCAGAGACCTGACCTGCCGAGGGTGACGATAATCAGCACGGGGGGAACAATCGCAAGCCGCGTGGATTACAGGACAGGCGCGGTTAGACCAGCCATCTCCGCCAGCGACCTCTACAGCATCGTCCCGGAGCTCTCCGAGATAGCCACCATCAACACGGAGATCCTCTTCAGCGCGTTCAGTGAGGACCTAACGCCGAAGCATTGGGCTGAAACGGCGAGGACAATAGCTAAGCACATCGAGAGGGGTGCACGGGGGGTAGTCGTAACCCATGGGACTGACACGATGGGTTATACAGCTGCGGCTTTGAGCTTCGCCATGCAGAACTTACCTGTGCCCGTCGTACTGGTTGGGGCTCAGAGATCAGAAGATCGGCCGAGCTCAGATGCTGCTGAAAACCTTATTGGGGCTGTTCAGTGCGCGGCTAATGCTCCATTCGCTGAAGTAGTCGTTGCGATGCATCAGACGATATCCGACGAGGCGGTCGCCATACATAGAGGAACAAAAGTTAGGAAGCTACACACCAGTCGACGTGACGCCTTCAAGACCGTGAACGCCGGGCTTCTTGCAAGGGTTCTAAACGGAAAAGTAATCATGCTTACAGATGATTTCAACCCTAGGAGGCCTGATAGGAAACTCGTCTTAAAGCCTGAATTTGAAGAGAAAGTTGCGCTCATCAAATTCTACCCAAGCATGAATCCGAAAATAATCAAATGGCATGTTGAAGAAGGATACAGGGGAATAATACTCGAAGGAACAGGCTTGGGGCATGTACGCCGAGAATGCTTCCCATCAATCCGAGAAGCCGTAGAAAGCGGCGTCATAGTAGCCATGACCTCTCAGTGCATTTGGGGAAGGGTGAACATGAA
>CAZCXS010000128.1:0-3870 GCA_964502685.1 uncultured Candidatus Bathyarchaeia archaeon | reverse complement strand
CCTCTTTGAACTTATCTTTTGACGATGTGCTTAAACTTACGCCTCGTGGAAACGTGACGGAGCGGCATGTCGCCCAAGCCATAATCGAGGCTATTCGAAGCGAATTCCCAAATGAAGAGGATCAGAAGAACCTTTTGAAGAGGCTGATTGGGGAGATCAGTGATGAAGACTTCTCACGGGAAGATAAACTTCAGAATCTCGTTAGAAATAAGCTGCTGAAAGCCGGCGGCTCCGCATATGTTGAAGAGCCCGAAGAGGCCTTCCCAAGCATAGAGAGGCTGGTTAAGCTCTTCAGGGATTATGGTGCGATTCCAACTTACCCTGTTCTCGGCAACCCGATAACAGAGAAGGAGAAGGATCTCGGCTTTTTATTCGATGAACTTGAGGAGTATGGCATATACGCCGTGGAGGTCATCCCGAAGAGAAACACGAGAGAGCGTCTTCAAGAGGTCCTTAAGGAGGCTGAAAGACATGGATTTCCCGTGTTTTGTGGAACCGAACATAACACAAAGGCGCCTGAGCCGCTTCTTGACGAGTTCTCGAAGGACCCAGAGTTCTTACCGGTCTTCAGGAAAGGCGCTAATTTACTTCTGGGCCATCAATTTCTGTCAGAGTATTGCGGAAAGGGCTACCTTCAGGAGGATGGACGATTAACCTTTGAAGATCGGAAGGCTGGAATCTCCTTCTTCTCCTTCGCTGGAAAGGTTAGATGGGCGGATGAAACCCTAAAGTGGCTGAAGGAGATCGGCGTAGAGAACGCGTACAAAGTGATCCTTGGCATGTATTCTCTCTTCGCCCGTGAAGAGCCTAAGGAATTGATAGTAGAGAAAGGCTTTAATGTCTCAAAAGAGGTTCTTCAAGGAATAGAGGTAGATGGTGAAGCCTTCAGAGACGACGAGACTAAAAGAAAATTTGAAGAGGCAGCGGCGAATTTCGTAAGGATAATTAAATGACTCGTATTGAGCAATTCCCTCTTATTGATAAAAATCGCAGAAGAAAGGAGAAAGAAACTTCTAGAAGCCGTAAACCTCTTCTGCGTTTTTACCCATTATCCTCTCAGCGATCCAGTAAGCCGTCTTCTTGCTGAATCTCCCCTGAGCCACCTTGGATGCTAAGACCTCAGCTACGAGTTCCTTTCCGAGCTTCAAAGATGCATAGGTATGTTCAGGTATAACGTGGTCTCCTCCCCAAGCGAATATCTTAGTAGCGGGCACTATTTCCAGCCATTCGTTGAGTGCCTCCTTATAGGCGGATGGAGATATGTGAGTTAACCAGCATCCATCCACATAAGCGTTCGGGAAGTACTTGGCCAGTATGCCCGCTTCTCTAAAGTAGGGATATCCCCCATGGAATATGTCAAACTTGACGTCAGGGTACTTTCTGATGAGATTCGTTAAATACGCTGGATTCGCGTTGGTAATTGTATTGAAGTTTCCTGCCTGTATCCCTGTATGTATCTGGAATGGCATCTCATACTCGGCGCATCTCCTGCAGACTTCATGCATCATAAAATCTTGGAAGACTCTTCTCTCCTCCGAGGAGACGTTGCCAAGCCCTGCTGTTAGGATTCTCTCAGCCTTGTATCTTGGTACCTCCTTGTATTCTATTATCCGCTGATATGCAAGGCCGGATTTTATGCCTATCGCCCCCATCTTTATAGCCTTCTCAAAGGTTTCATCCAGAGCCTCTAGATAATCCTCAAGGCTCCGTATTGGTTCGTCTCTAAGAGATCTGATCACGCTCATTTCTCCCATGATGAAGCCGTCCATCCGAACTACTTGAACCAGCCTTTCATCCTTTACTATTTCTTCACATGGTAGGCCCGTTCCAGCGATGTCGAGAATGACTCTGCGTATTCCCATTTTATCTATGAGGCTGAGAGCCCATTCCGGATTTCTCTTGCTGTTAGCTCTTATCCTGTCGGATAATTCCCTCCAGTCATCTCCGAACTCTTCATTTTCATACCCATATATGTCCCGTAGAGCAATCAGCAGATACTGATAATATATGGTGTTCTTTACTCTCTGTAGGTAAGGCCTGATTTGAGACCACATCTTCTCAGACTCGTTCTTTCCCTCGAATAAATAGGAAAACTTCTTCGGGAAGTTCGGATGCTCAGCTGAGAGCTCATAGAAGTCTTCCGGCAGTCCGGATGAGACAAGATCGGATCTCAGGTAGCCTCTGGCGAGGAAGAAGGGTAAGTCTATCTCTAGTGGGCTTTCTTTGAAGAGAACCTCTCTCAGATGCTCGTGATTATCAACAATCTCGATTCCTTCCATGAACTCTAAAATGCCCCTTTTAAGCTGGGTAATCCCCCTCAAGAATTGTTCCTCCTAGTCCTAGAGATTATGACCGAGCGATTTTATCTTTTCCTTTAAGCCTTAACTATTATCGGGTAAACAAAATATATACAGATTAAAGAATGGATAGCCAATTGGGGAGGTAAAGAATGCGTTTCAGACGGATAGTCTTTAAAGAGCCTAAAAAAGTTGAGATCGAAGAGGCTGAGCTTCCAGAGTTATCTCCAAATCAGCTTCTAATAAAAACTCGGGTGACCTTGATAAGCACAGGAACCGAACTTACAATGCTCAGCGGAGAATACCCGAAAGGATCAGTCTGGGACAATATTACGAGGTACCCTGTATTTCCCGGATACTCAAATTGCGGCGTAGTTGAGAAAGTCGGTGAGAACGTTGAAAAATTCAAGGTTGGAGATAGGGTTTCAAGCACTGCATCTCACGCCGAGTACGCAGTCATCAGGGAAGACCGAGCTGTAAAGGTTCCAGATGGCATATCTGATGAGGAAGCCGCGTTTGGAACCCTCTCTGCGACTGTTATGAATTCCGTAAGATTGGCAAATATTAAGCTAGGAGAGTCGGTGATAGTTGTAGGGGTTGGAATATTAGGCCAGCTGGCATGCCAGTTCAGCAGACTATGCGGAGGATTTCCGGTAATCGCTGTCGACCTGTCTCGAAGAAGATTGGAAATAGCTAAAAAGCTCGGAGCAACAGCTACGATACAGCCTGAGGAGGAAGATGTGGAAGAAAGGGTGATGAAGCTCACAAAAGGAAGAGGCGGAGATGTAGTCTTCGAGGTTACGGGCAACCCGAAAATCATCCCTTGGGAGCTCGGGCTCGTTAAACGGCAAGGAAGATTGATTCTTTTAAGCTCCCCGAGAGGATTAACTGAGCTTGACCTTCATGATCTAGTGAATTGGCCGAGCAGAACTATCATTGGAACCCATACTTCGAGTCACCCGTCTCATGAGACTCCGTATAACCCTTGGACGCGAGAGAGGAATATTCAGCTCTTCTTTGATCTTCTCTCCGCTGGGTTGGTGAATGTAAAAGACTTGATTGCAGATCGTTATAAATGGACAGAAGCTAAGCAAGCCTACCAGAAACTGCTCGATCCACTAGGGGAAAGACTGCAGGCCCTAGGGGTGATCCTGGACTTCAGAGAATAAACAATCATAAAAAGGCCACATCAAAGAATAAAAAAGGCTTTATGGCCATTTCCCATCAGAGGGCTAATCTTCGATTCTCTGTTTACTGATCTCCATGGCAGATTCGCCTGGCGACAAAGGTCTCAGCCTAACCGAGAAGCGAACATGCTCGGGTTTGACGAGATACTTCGGCAGCGTATCTGGTCCACAGCTCCCTCCGCCCAATCCTGACTGTTTATAGTCCAGATTCAATGTTATATCATCTCGTCTTTTCAGCTCGTAGATGTGTTTAGCCCTCGTCAAATCCTCAGCTGTGTAGTGATGTGCACTGACCTCCATCAACGGCATTCCCACCGCCAGTAAACCTAAGCCCAACCTGTTAGTAAGGGATACCCAGCGGACATCAGTCTTATTTCCATTCTCCT
>CAZCXS010000127.1:250-3906 GCA_964502685.1 uncultured Candidatus Bathyarchaeia archaeon | reverse complement strand
TACTGGCTGGCCAAGAAATACTCCGTGAAAGGCGTGAAAGTTATCCGTAGAAGACGAGCAGGCGGAAAATCAGTCGCCCTAAACACGGGGATGCTTCTTGCTAAAGGCGAGATCATTGTCACATGCGACGCTGACAGCATAATCAGCAGAACAGCCCTCAAAGCAATCGTCAAGAGATTCCAGGATCCAGCGGTAACCGCCGTGGCGGGAAATGTTAAAGTCCTAAACCGCACAAACCTGGTTACAAAATGCCAGGCGCTCGAGTACATTGTGAACGAGAACATCTATCGAAGAGTATTTGACATCTTCGGAGTTGTACCTGTTGTTCCCGGCCCCCTAGCCGCGTTTCGAAAGAAGACTCTCAGAGAAATCGGATTCTATGATAAAGACACTTTAACCGAGGATTTCGACATCACGGTCAAGATACTCAAGGCTGGAAAAGTAGTGCAGGCCTTATCCAACGCTGTGGTTTACACTGAAGCCCCCTTAACATGGAGAGACTTTTATAGGCAGAGGTTAAGGTGGAACCGCGGGACGTTTCAGACGTTGAGGAAGCATTGGAATGTGCTTCGTCATTCAAGGTTCGGCTTCGTGCACACGCTTACATTTCCATACGTGCTGATCTCAATGTTGTTTATTCCGTTCGCCTCGATCTTCACGATAATCTCCTTGATCTACGCCGTGTTTTCCGGATATGGTTTCCAAGTCTTATACGTCATGGCTGGCTTTATTTTGCTCCAAATGACCTATAGTTTGCTGGCCATTCAAATGGACAATGAAGACTTAAGCCTGATAGTTTTTTCCCCTCTCTTTGTAGTCGGCTACAAGGAGATACGAAACTTCATCAAAATCAAGAGTTTTCTAGATGTCTTCCTCCTTAAAAAGGAAATGAAGTGGGGTAGAATACGAAGAGTAGGACGAGATTGAACGAACCGGGGAATCATCGGATAAAGGCCCAAAATAGAAATATTACTAAAACCATTAGAAAGGTAAAGAACTCAGAAATCTTTATTGAAAAGTTTGTACATAAATAATGAGTAGTATTGATGGAAAATGCCTGCTTACGCATCACTCAGAAGATATTTGGTATTCATAGTGCTGCTTCTCTCGATTTTTCAAGCCCTCTCCATAGGGATATGCATGTCTGAAGAGGGAGGGTTCAACGCTGAACGTCAAAAGCTAGACATCATCGAAAAGGATGTTCTCGTAATCTATCTCAGTCCTCAAGTTGAAAACCTTTCAGTTAGATGTCAGCCTTTACGTCACAGCGGCGCCTTTGATTTGTCCATCTCAACGAAATACTTAGATCCGTACCTGAAAAGAAGGGTCTCCGCTGTTTGGGTTCAGCCGGCTGAGTCGGGGATTTACAATTTGACGGTTAATTTCGTCAGCAATGCCTCTTGGGAGTACATGCTGAGGGTTTATACTAGGAGCTTCGAATTTTATAAGGAGTATTATGGGAAAAGAATAGGCTTTGACAATTTCTTTACAGAATTACAGCCTCCTCTTACTCGTCACCCGGGAAACTGGACGATAAACGTCATGCTAGTAGCTCACAGCTTGTCTCCATCGTTTTCCCCCATTACGCTTCCGACGCCTGTGAACTCTGCGATATTCATAGCGGCAGTGGGCTTGATCTCGTACATAGATAGCTTTATCCTTCTGGACACATACTTCAAGAGTAAAAAGGAGATTGTCTCGCATACCAGATGGATATTAGTGGGGATAGTGCTGCTGATAAGCGCTTATGCTGCTTACCAGATATACAATTTCACCACATTCACCCTTTCAGAGGGAGGCTAAAAAATGTACGAGGAAGATGAGTTCTCAGATCAATGGTGGTATGATAAGCCGAGGCTTAGAAAATTCTTTTCACCTTTACTCTACATCTTTTCATGGCAGTACAGATTATGGAGATTCTTTCAAAAGCCCCCGGAGAAAAGAAGGAAAGAGGCGGAGAGACGGGCTAAGAAGATACGTAAGAGAATTGATTTTCCAAATGTAAGTAGAAAGGATCTCGTCGGCAGAGAGGAGGAACTAAACAAAGTCTTGGTAAGCGCCCATTATCACATATTCCGCGATCCAGAAGTCCGTAAAGCCTGCCCCATCCCCCCGCCTAAAGTCTTCATCCTAAAAGGAAGCTCCGGCAGCGGAAAGACCTTCTTCGCCGAGATCTGCCAAAGGGAGATCTTCGAGGAAGGCTTGAAATACGGCATGATTGTGGGCTATGCCTCTTTGAAACCAGAGAACGTTTACACGATGTGGTATGGGAGAAGCGCCCAGCAGCTAGGCGCATTCTTTCAAGAGGCCTTTCAGAAGCCCAGCGTGATTCTGATTGATGAGTTTCAAGCCTTCGGGAGCAGGTTCTCCTCAACCTCTGAGGTTGGGATGGAGGAGAAGAGGGTCCAGACAGTATTCTTAGAAAAAATCGATGAATTACAGAAGAAGAATTACCGATGCATTCTGCTGATATCGACTAATGAGTATGAGGCGATCACCGAGACGCTTCGGAGGAGAGGGATAGTCGGCACAATAGATCTAGATGCAAGTACGAACAGAAATATGCTTCTGGAGATAGCTCGGAGACAATGCAGGAGATACGGGATAAACCTTAAACCAACAGATATCGTGGAGACCCTTGAAGATTCTGTACGTGCCGTTGGAAACACCCGTCTAACACCCGCAGATATCGTGAGCGCCTTTAACATAATCATGAACGAGAAATATAGGCCCCTTCAAGAAAGCTTAATCGATAAACTTAGGAGGCGGCCATCTAAAAGGGCAAATCTCGGAAAGACTGTTACGTTAGACGATTTCAGAGCGGCGGCTCGAAGGCTGAAGACATACACATACCAAGAGAAGACAGAAGCAGCTAGAAGAGCAGTAAACAGGATCGCCCCAAGAGAAAGGTACAGCGACGTTGGAGGGCTTCACGGGATAAAGGAAGAAATAATCAAAGAGATCTCGTTAGCTCTCGACGCAGACCTAGCCGTCAAAGCCGGATATCTCCCCCCTAAGGGCTTCATATTTTATGGCCCTCCCGGAACCGGCAAGACTCTGCTGGCGAAGGCGATCGCGGGGGAGAATGATGTGTGGTTCTACAACATTAATGGGCCCTCCATACTTCAAGGCAGATACGGGGATCCTGAGAAGACGATACGTGACATATTTGCGGATGCTCGGAGAAACGCCCCCGCCATCATCTTCTTCGACGAGATAGACTCTATTGCTCCTAAGAGGGGGACCCATGATCCTGTTGTTGACAGGGTGGTCTCGCAGCTGCTGACGGAGATGGATGGTTTCACCCCCTTGACGAATGTGGTTGTCATAGGAGCTACGAATAGGTTTGAGATACTCGATGAAGCTCTTCTAGAACGCTTCACCCGTCACTTTAACTTCACATATCCAAAGAACAAGACTGAAAAACTCGAGATCCTGATGGTTCATCTTCGAAGATATAAAGATGCCTTGGATAGGAATATAACCCCAGAAGACGTGCTCAGGGTATTTGAAAAGAAGATTCTAAGCCCAAGAAAGATGGCGGACGCCGTCGACGATGCGAATCGGCTTAGAACAAAGGAGCTTGAAGCCTGTAATAAACTCTTAGAAGCAATGAAATACGGCGAAGAGAAGACCGTGGAGATAGAGAAACTATT
>CAZCXS010000127.1:0-240 GCA_964502685.1 uncultured Candidatus Bathyarchaeia archaeon | reverse complement strand
TATTCAAGGATGATCTGAAGAGGCTCTTCGAGAACCTGGGGATCAGCAGAGAAGATCCTAAACTAATAGAGAAGCTGGAAAAGGTCGACCCCTCAAACTATCCACTTAGGATCTACCATTTCGAAAAGGCGTTAGAGAGAACATTCGATGAGGCTATAGAAGAAGCACAGAGAATGGTTCAGCAAACAGTCAGAATCCAAAAACCCGAGGTTGGAAAGAGCTACGGCTTAATCGCCCTCG
>CAZCXS010000126.1:0-3924 GCA_964502685.1 uncultured Candidatus Bathyarchaeia archaeon | reverse complement strand
GAAAGCGACCAATAAATCTTAAGATTTTTTCTCTCTTACCTGGTTCAGAATTATCTCCAGCTCGTCCTCTCCGATCGCGTTCATCTCGTAGAGTCTCTTAGCAGCCTTCGTGATTCTCAGCACCGAGTGAAGAGTTATCCCGTTACGAGCTAATCTCTCCTTTCCGCCTTCTTCCCTGTCAAGCAAGACGAAGGCGTCGGTTACAACTCCTCCCTCGGCTTTTATTGCTCTAGCAGCCCTCTCCAAGCTCAACCCGGTGGTTACCAGATCATCTATCAATAGAACCCTATCCCCAGGCATCAGGACCCCTTCCACCTTTCTCTCCCTCCCCCTTAACCTTCTGGTCTGCCTAACGTAGATGAAGGGCTTGTGAAGACGAAAGGCCACCAAGACCGCGAAGGCCATGCCTGCAAGCGGTATCCCAGAAACCCTGTCAAAGCTTTCCTCGCCTATCTTCCTCCTTATCGCATCTACATAGATCTCTGAAACCTTATGAAAGGAGTATGGGAAGCTCGGAATAACTCTCAGGTCCACGTAATAGGGAGTTACCCTCCCGCTTGTGAGCTTAAATGTTCCGAACTCTAAAGCAGCCGTCCTCTTTAAGATTTGGCATATCTCTTCTTCGGCGTATCTCCAAAATTCGTCCTGTGTCTGATCGTTCATTCCAAATCCGATAGCATTTATGACAGCGATGCTTAAAAATGAGTATGTTGCTGCCTTTCCTTTAGCTTATTTGCCGCTTACGCAAACGATCCGTTGTTCCCGAGAGGCTAAGTTTCCCGTAACGCCTTCACTAACAGAGGAAAATGCGAGGAGACTCGGCTTCCTAAATTCTCTAGGGCCTCTCTCATGTTCGGCTTGTATTTTGGAAGGTTCAGGATATTATCCACACAGTTTACTCTTCTCCAGCCTCTTCCTTCAGCTCGCGGATCAGAGACGAATCCTTCGTAAAGCTTCTCGAAGTCGGCTCTGAAGATCTCCGGGTTGCTGAGCGCCTTTCTAACCGGAATGGAGATTCTCCTCCCTTTCATTCTCACCGTGATCTTGCCTGATCTCAGTCTGTTCTTAAAGCTTTCGGGTGGGGATCTCCGCATCAACCTTAGGAAGATGGTGCGGTACTTCTCTACGCATCGCTCCCACCGGTAATAGTTTTCTACTCTTCGACGGGCTTTGTTGCTCATCTCTTCCCTTAGATCTTCGTTACGTATCAGTTCTATACACGCAGAGATCAGATCTTCTTGGTTTATCCATACGTCGCCGTCTTTCCAGCAGGTGCGGGCTAGAAAGCCAACATCTGACGAGACGGTCTCGGAGTATCCGTTCCATGAAGCTGTAATTATCGGCAAGCCGCAGGACATAGCTTCGATTATTGTTAATCCGAATCCCTCGCGGGCTCCAGCTGTTGGGTTGAAGAAGATGTCGCAAGAGTTGAGGAACCAAGGTAGTTCGCGGCTCTCTAGGTAGCCTAGATATATGAAATCATCTTTTACTTGGATCGGCTTGATTTTCCTCCTTCCACCCGCAGCGATGAACACTATGTCTTCTCGATGTAGATGCTTCTTAACTTTCCTTATGGTGTCGTAAGCCAAACTGATGTCTAGCTTTGAGACCCTTCCGAGATACCCAAGAATCAGGTTGTCCCTTGGAATCTTGAGGCTCTCTCTGCATTCGTTTTTATCCATAGGCCTGAAAAACTCAACGTCAACGCCGTAGGGGATTACGCTTATCGGCACGCTCCAGAACTTTCTTAAAGCATCAGCTAAGCATCGGCTGCCTAAAGTTATCGTATCGCACTCGGGGATGTAAAAGGCGGAGGCTAATCCTATCCAGTCAATCATCGAGGCGGCAGAATGAAGCGTATAGCAATGCGGAAGCAGCGAGGAGGAAAATGCTCTATACGCGAAGATGGGGGATGGGCCCCAGATGTGGATCATATCATAGTCGCGTATGAACTCTTCATCTAAAAGCCAAGGTTCCTTCGTTCGGAGGATGAAGCGCCTTCGGAATCCTTCAGGTGTATCTTCGATCTTTCCGGCTTTTTCCCGATCGCTCGTTTCGAAGATCATGTCACAATCGAAGTATCTTGAAAGCCTCTTTGTGAGCTCATAGGTCACGACCGCTGCGCCGTTAGGAGTCTTGCCGCGGCCATCCCATAACGTCCAACCCATGACGGCGACGGAATACCTCTGCAAATGAGTCCACCTGTATGCTGATCGGCGAAGAGCCATTATGATTTGAATCAGTCTTCCCTAATTACGTTATTGATGCCTCTCCAAAAAATAATGCGATGCAAGCAGAGAAGCAGAAGACTTATGGAGGGCCATTAACGATGGCGGATTGTTTGCGCTTTAATTCTAGACTAAAGACTAATAAGGATTAATCTAGGTCTCTAGAGAGGTTAGAGCTGCCTCTCACTTTGACGGTGGTGATGCTTATGGCTGAGATAAAGTTCTGGAAGATGCATGGTCTTGGAAACGACTATGTGGTTATCGATAATAGGGATGGAAAGCTCAACGGGAGAGACCCGGGGAAGATCGCGGAGAAGATCTGTAGGCGAAGATTCTCAGTTGGAGCAGATGGGCTGCTGCTTCTGTGTAATTCTTCAGTTGCCGATGTAAAGATGAGAATCTTTAACGCTGATGGAAGCGAGGCTGAGATGTGCGGAAACGGCATCCGATGTCTAGCTAAGTACTGCTTCGAGAACAACATAACCAGCAAGAAGGAACTGAGAATAGAGACGCTTGCAGGCGTCAAAACCGTCTGGCTGAACATTGAAGATGAGACTGTTAGATCGGTCACAGTGGATATGGGATCGCCCATCTTTGAAAGGCAGAGGATCCCCATGATCGGCGAGGGAAGATGCATAGATGAAGAATTAGAGATCGAAGGAGAAAAGTTCAGAATCACATGTTTGTCTGTCGGTAATCCTCACTGCGTGATCTTTGTAGACCGCGTAGACGACCTTCCGATAGAGAAGTTCGGGCCTAAAATCGAGAATCACCCAATCTTCCCGAACAGAACAAACGTCGAGTTCGTACAAGTAATGCGAAACAACGAGATGAAGATCCGAGTTTGGGAGAGAGGCGTAGGAGAGACTTTGGCCTGCGGAACTGGAGCATGCGCGGCTGTGGTGGCCGCGGACCTGCTGGGAAAGATAAGCGGCGGATGCATAGTACATCTGCTCGGAGGAGACCTAAACATAGAGTACAGAAATGACAAAATTCTGATGTGCGGAGCCGCAGAGAAATCATTCGAGGGCATACTAGAGATTTAATTGAAATGCCGAGCTATACAGAGGAGCGAATGAAAGAAGTCACGGTTGAAATCCATCCTTTATAAACTATTTAAAGAAAAAATCCTGGGGCAACGGAAAGAATTTATGAGAATGCCTATGGCCACTTTTCGGTCTACTCCAGTTTGATTAGGATATATTTTAACGACTTGCCGATTCGAGCTAAAAGAAATGCGCAAATTGTGAGCAAAAAAGGAAAAGGACGCTTAGATGTCGTTTCTGAGTTTTAGTATCTTCGCTATATTAGCGTCAGGGTCTATTCTGGGGATTATTTTCCCATTTGATGATGTGAAGAGGGTTGTGACCCCCGGTCCATGCCCCGAAATTACACAGTCAGAGTGGACAACTATGCCTACTGAGATCGCGCCCTCCCTATATATTCTGCCGTAGGAGTGATCCGCATTTTGGATTGCTACCAGATCGCCGAGCCTCAAATCTTCTAGGCCGTATCTCTCTACTGTCGATTTATCGAAGAGCTGGATGTCGTAATCTCCGGAGTATGTCTGATCTGCTCCCAGCCCCGAACCCATAACCGCGGCTGGAATTACATGTGTAACTGGAATCTCAAGTTTATCCCCACTCGGCTGGGGATCAATAGCCTCCAAGAAGCGGGGATCCATATTCATAACTTT
>CAZCXS010000125.1:0-4007 GCA_964502685.1 uncultured Candidatus Bathyarchaeia archaeon | reverse complement strand
TGCTCACGCTCCAGCCGACTGGATAGCCATCAAGGATCTGATCAACAAACCTGATGTTCTGAGAAAATTCGGCATCGACCCCGAAGTTGTGAAGAGTATAAAACCAATCTCGCTCATCAAAGTTGACGGGTACGGTGAATATCCGGCTATTGAGATAGTTGAGAAAATGGGCATCAAGGATCAGTTTGACCCCAAAGTAGATGAGGCAACCTCAATCATCTACAGAAAGGAGTTTCACACGGGAATACTGAAGCCGATTACGGGTAAGTATGCCGGTAAAAGAGTCCAAGACGTGAAGTCCGAGCTGGTAGAGGACTTCAAACGAGCGGGCATCGCAGACTCGATGTATGACCTTCCGGAGAAGGTAATATGCAGGTGCACGACAAGATGCATCGTCAAAATTCTCTCGGACCAGTGGTTCTTGAGATATTCAGATCCAGACTGGAAGCAGCTGGCTCATGAAGCTATAGATAGGGCGAAAATATTCCCGGAAGCCGCACGCGCATACTTTCACGATAAGATAGATTGGCTTCATGATTGGGCGTGTGCCCGTCGAACAGGCTTGGGAACCCCATTGCCGTGGAGTCCGGGATGGATAGTTGAGACGTTGAGTGATTCAACAATATATATGGCCTTCTATACGATAATTAAGTACATTCGGCAGCATAACATAAAGGCTGAACAGCTCACGAATGAAGTTTTTGACTATATATTCTTCGGTGAGGGAGATCCAAAGGAACTGGCGGAAGACTCCGGGATAGATGTGGATGTTCTTAAGGAGATGAGAAGGGAGTTCACCTATTGGTATCCCGTTGACTTAAGAGTCTCAGCTAAGGAGCTCGTTCCCAATCACCTCTCCTTCTTCATCTTTCAGCATACCGCATTGTTTCCACGTGAGTATTGGCCCAGAGCCATCGGCGTAAACGGCATGCTGTCAATAGAGGGAAAGAAGATGTCAAAGTCTAAGGGTAACTTCTTGACGCTGAGCAATGCGATCGATAAATTCGGAGCGGACGTCACCAGGTTAACGCTGATGCTGGGCGCGGAGGATATGGATGATCCTGACTGGCGGGTGGAGAATGCGAGAAGCATAGACTCGAAGCTTAGGGCTCTCTACAGATTTATCAATGAGATAATTAGCCTCCGCGGGGACTCCGAGGTGAAGAGCATAGACCGCTGGTTGATGTCAGTCATCCAGGGAAGAGTAAGACTCGTCACCGAGGCGATAGAGGCTTTAAAAAATAGGACTGCCGCTGAGGTTGCCTTATTTGAGGTTTGGAATGATATTAGATGGTACCTCAGACGTGCGGAAAAGCCCAATCCGAAGACGTTAAGAGAGGTTGCGGAGATCTGGATTCGTCTTCTGGCTCCTTTCACGCCTTACCTATGTGAGGAGCTTTGGCATCTCATGAAAAACGAGGGGTTTGTATCAACGGCGAGATGGCCCTCATACGATGAGACAAAGGTCGATGTGAACGCGGAGGAGTCTGAGAGTATGATCAGAGAACTCATGGCTGACACTGCAAGCATAATCGAGGTGACGAAAATATCTCCGAAGAAGATCTGCTATTACGTCGCTTCAGGCTGGAAATGGAAGGCCTATTTGGAGATGCTGAGAAGATCTTTATCAGCAAAAGTTGAGATGAGAACAGTGATGAAAAAGCTCATGCAGCACCCGGCTTTAAGGAAGGAAGCCAAGAAGGTCTCAGCATTCGTTGGAAAAACACTACAAGAGGTAAATGCTATGCCGACTGATCAGAAGAAGAGAAGACTCGAGGCTGGAGAACTGAACGAGAAGGCCCTTCTAAACGAGGCGAAAAAATTCCTCGAGAGAGAATTCAAAGCAGAAATTCTGATATATGACGAGGAAGATCCTCAACGCTACGATCCGAAGAAGAGGGCGAACCTAGCTAAGCCTTATCGCCCTGCAATATACATTGAGTGACGAAATATCGAGAGGTTCACGTCTAAACTCATGTTACGCCGGGTTACGTGGTTGAATGGCTTGAACGGATCTTCTTAAGGCTGCTAATGATTATCTCCTCGTCTCCCTCCACTAGAGTATCAGCATTTATGATTATCGTCTCTTCTCTAAGGCCTACCCAAACACTCGGATCACTATCCTTAAGGGCATCCACGGCTTCCTGACTCGACATTCCGAAGACTTTCGGATCTAGTTTTACGTGTACGCTTGTAGTTATCCCTAATCTTTCACCGGAGAGCTCGGCCTTTACCCCTGAAATCTTGTTCAGCTCCGCGGCCAGTCGTTCCATTCTTCTATGCTGTTCTAGAAGCCTTGCTTTGTGATCAATGTTCATCCATCTTTGAAGAGCTACAACGGTGGCTACTATCTCCTGCCTGTCCAGCTTCATCCCTCTGCCTATTGCTCGTATATTATGAGATTCGAAGCAGACGAATGTTTGGAGCTTAGCGGCTTCCACGAGATCTCTCCGTCCGCAAAGAATGCCCGCTGAGTTAGGCCCATCGAAATATTTCGCCCCGAAACAGACCAGATCTGCTCCCATAGATACGTATCTACGCATATTCTCCACGGGGAGAACCTGTCCCGCGGCGTCAACTATCACCGGCACTTCGTGTTTCTTTGCGATTTTAAGAACTTCGGAAAGCGGAACAGAATTTTCCTTTCCTGGGGCTAAAAAGTGAATCGCAGCCGTCCTTTCGTTTATGGCTCTCTCTATATCCTCAGGTGTGGTTCCGTCTTCGCTTCCTACTTCAACGAATTTTGCTCCGGCTACTGTTACAGCTCGGTCATATTTGACTCTTAATCCGCGTTGAATGATGACTTCGTTCCTCATTCCCTCCGTGAAGGGAACCTTCTCCATTAAACTTCTATCTTTACGTGTCATACAGGCCGCGGTGGCTAGAACGAGAGCTGAAAATGCACCTGAAGTTACAATTGCATCTTCGGCTCCGAGAAGATCAGCAATGATCCTCCCAGCTTGATTTTGAAGCTCCTCCAAGTCGACGAAGCACTTGTTCGCCTCGATCATGGCGTCAAGAACCTCCTTCGGGAGAACCGAGCCTCCTAGAAGAGTCATTCTTCCCCTCGCGTTTACAACACGTCTGACTCCTATCTTCTCGTAAATACTCAATTTCCTCAGCCTCTGAACAAGGTCGATGTTTTTACGTTATTCCCTAAAGTTAGCGTTATTCTTTTTTAAGCCTTAGCTATGTACGTTCCGAAAATGCGGTCAGATATTAAAAACTCATCGAATCTAATCTGATTAATCTTCTTTAAAAGAAAAAGAGGAGGCTAAAGCTAAATTACAGGTGGAAAACTGGGATTTACTAGCGAACTTTTGCTGAGAGCTGCGCCAAGATCTTCTTAGCATCTCTTATCCCATCGATTTCTCTGCGGCAGTCTACACATATCGATGTGGCGCTTTTTAATTGTTCGCTGAACTCTCTGAACTCGGGAACGTTCTCTTCTATGCGTCTTAGAGCCCATTCTATTTGAGGCTGCGGTACAAAATATCCATTGCAAGAGACGCATGCCTGAAGATCAACTTCGTTCGTGACATTCGTTGTCTCCCTATCCTTAGTCAGAAGATGATATTCACGCGTCAACTTTATGGCCTCGTTGGGGCATGCTGCTACACAGCGGTTCTTCGCAGTGCTGGCAGTATACGGCTTCAAACTCTCCGATCTCCTCTTCGAATATGATGTGCAGATGCGCCTTCTCGAAGCTGAATTCCTTGAAATGGTGCCATAGGCATGCGATTTCGCAGTAGCGGCAACCCGTGCATTTTGTCGGATCATAGAGAAGTACTTTCTGTTTTCCCAACTCAGCGGCTTTTATGATCATCCTCTCTGAATTCTTAAGGTTTTGAAGTAAATCTTATCTCGTGTTATTTAGGATTTTTCGTCGAATCTATATTGTGATGTGGAGGCGACGGAATAAACGGCTCATTCTGGTCAAATAGAACAATTTTTGGCTAAGGCTGACCAAAACCAATATATTGGGGTCGTTACCTTCTCTCTGAATA
>CAZCXS010000124.1:0-4028 GCA_964502685.1 uncultured Candidatus Bathyarchaeia archaeon | reverse complement strand
GCTCAGCTAGCCCTAGAAAGAGTAGTGCTGAGGCTGCGGACCGTCAGCCAGCTAGGTAACGTAGTAGTAAATCTAGCCCCCGCAATAGAAGTTCTGCAAAATGTTAGGACGGGAATCGCCGGGGTACTTCCAAACGCCGAGAAAGAGCTTGAACAGGTTGGAACGATGCTTAATGATATAATGATCGAAGCTGGGCATACAACGGGAATCGCGCCTGACTTCGAAGTTGCAAGCGAGGATGCCCAGCAGATCCTTAAGGAAGCAGCCGTAGTCGCGGAGCAGAGGATGAGAGAGAAGTTTCCCGAGTTGCCGTCTTTGAAACAGTCTGAGAGCTATCAAGAGGATTTTGAGCATTCGCGATACTGATGTCTGGTCAATCTGATTAAAAAGAGGGGGAGATGGATGATGAGTATGGATTTGGACGCTTCAAGGCTTATAGGAAAAGCGGTGAAGATTCGCGGAGAAGGCGAGGTCGGTGTAATTGTATCTTTCATAATGGACCCCTCAGGCCAAGTTAAGGATGTCTTAATAGAGAGAAAGGAGGGCGTCCTAGAGAAGCATTCCATGGAAATGCTGCAGATCGAAGATGATGAAGTATTTCTGTCATCGCTGATCGAGAAGAAGCTAAGGATTCTCTCCGAGAAACTTCCAACTACAAGGAAGAAAAGACAGGTCCTTGAGAAGCTTTCGAAAGATAAAATTGTGCCTCAAACAATCTTCGAGAGTCTCGTCAAGAAATTCGACAAGACGCTGAAAGAGATGAGGGATGAAGCTAAAGGCCTTATGGACGAAATAGAAAAGGAGGCTAAAATCGAAGAGGATCGTATAAAGACTCTTCAGATGGCAAGGGCGTTCTTGGAGATAGAACATGCAATAGGGAATGTAAGCGAGGAAATATATAAGCGCTCAATAGTTGCCCTTCTTAGGGACATGAAGAACGCTCAGCAAAGAAGGTTAGAGCTACTGCGAACTAAGGAAAGAATCAATGAGCTTCTTGAAGAAAAACCTGAAGTTACCATCGAAGAGAAACAAGAAGCAGAGACCCCGGCAGCCGAACAAGAAGGTCAAAAAAAGCAAGAAGAGAAAGAAGAAAGCAAAGCAATTCCTGTACGCATAACCCAGGGATAAAAAATTCTTTAAGCGGTCCCTCTTCGGCGAGATGCGATGATCGAGAAGATTTTCCGTAGAAATCGACGGCCAATCAACGAGCTGATCTTAGAGGCTACTAGGGAACTCGGGAAGTGCTACTCAAGAATCGAGCTGGTGTGCTCCAAACTCGCGAAGAGGGACCGAGAACTTTTTGATGCATGTGTTTTTTACACAAAAAAGGGCTCAAAGGCGCGAGCTGCGGTCTACGCGAATGAGATAGCTGAGATTAGAAGAATACTCTCAACTTTTGAATATGCTCGGCTGGCGGTTGAAAGGGCCATACTTAGGCTTGATACTCTTAGGGTTATCTCCCCCACTCTTGAGCCGTTACAGGAAGCTTTTAAGGAAGTCAGAAATGCGCTTGGTCTTGTGGCTAATGTTATGCCCTCTATGACTCTGGAGATAAACAAGCTAAACAATGTTGTTAACGAAATACTGGAGGATACTGAATTTAACCTATCAATGCCCGTGGCGACGGCAGTGAACGATCCGAATGCTGAGTCGATTCTCCGCGAGGCTGCCTCCATCGTAGAGGAAGAGCTCAAAATCAGGATGCCTGAGCCGCCTCTTGAAAGTGAGAAGATCAGCTTTAGTAAAGTCGATAAACCCCTACTGGCCTTATCTGTTGTGGATCACGGTGACTACTCGGGTGGGAATGTTTTAAAAGATGATTCCAAGACAACTGCGAAGGGCTCTTTCGATGTGTCCTCTTTCCTCACTGAAGAGCTGGTGATGGATTATATTGAAAGGAATGACGGGGACATGAATGTTGCTAGATGCGCAAGGGAGCTGAACATGCCTTATGATCAGGTGTTACGAGTTTTAGAATCGTTGAAGAAGAAAGGAAAAATAAAGATTCAACAGTGGCAGGGATGAGCGCTCTAGAAGAGCTAGAAAAGATTGCGGTGAGGCATGCTCAAGAGGCCGTGGCGCTGGATCGTCAGGGGAAGAAAGAACAGGCAATCGCAGCTTACAAGAGAGCAATAGACTGTCTCCTTAAACTTGTCCATGCGTACCCTAACCATAACTTCAACAGGTTTTTCATTCAACGAGCACAAATTTACAAGACAAGAATAAGAGTGCTGCAGGATATCTGGGTTGACAGTCGAACCAGCGAAGAAGACGCGACAAGCTACGGGCCGGAGCAGAAATCCCAAAAGGACCAAATCGAAGAATTGATTCTACGGGACCCACCGAATGTGCATTGGGACGAAATCATAGGACTGGAAGACGCTAAGAAAGCTATTAAACAAACAGTTGTTTATCCATCGTTGAGGCCGGATCTCTTCCCGCTTGGATGGCCGAGGGGTATACTCCTCTTTGGACCTCCGGGCTGCGGGAAGACTCTTCTAGCAGCGGCTGTTGCAAACGAGATTAAAGCAACTTTCATCTCGATCGATGCAGCTTCAATCATGTCGAAATGGCTGGGCGAAGCTGAGCGGAACGTCGCGAGGATCTTCAAAGCGGCAAGAGAGAAAGCTAAGAGGATGCCTTCCATCATATTCATAGACGAAGTTGACTCTTTAATGGGCATGCATCGGCTTGAAGTAGGCGGCGAGACGAGGGTGCGAAACCAGTTCCTTAAGGAGATGGATGGCATAATAGACAAAAAGAAGTTCATCCACGTTTATGTGATCGGCTCTACAAACAAGCCTTGGACACTGGATGCCCCCTTCATCAGGAGATTCCAGAAACGGATTTATGTTCCTCCACCAGGCTACCGTGAACGTCTCGGCATCTTCAAACTTTACACGAGATGTTTAAGGCTGGCTCCAGATGTCGATCTGAAGGATCTGGCAAGGCGGACTGAGGGCTTCTCAGGGAGCGATATTCTTGATGTCTGTCAGTCCGTTCAACTCAAAGTGAACAGTGAACTCTTCGAGTCAGGAAATGCTGATAAAAGCCCTTTGCCACGTGAGATAAACATGCAGGATTTCCTTGAGGTACTAGAGAAGAGAAAGCCAAGCATCTCCAAAGCCTCTTTAGAGGCTTATGAAAAATGGGTCAATAAATTTAAGGCTCTGTAAGATCCGGTTGATAAAAATGAAATCCCCTTCTTATTATAAATGGTTGCCTTGATTGCTCTCACATAATAGTTTGCTGCATGTCTAATGAAGAATACGAAAAAGAACATGCTGCTTCTGACTGGATTAATGAAAAATCCATGAAAGTTAACTTTATATAGTTACATCCCTCAACATGATGTCCCGATTTATTGGGGTGGCCCAAAGTGACCAGCGACGAGGAGGAAATGATTGTTACTCCGTGGATGGTTTCAGGAAAGATAGACTACAATCGTCTCATAAAGGAGTTCGGTACTCAACCAATCACCGAAGATCTTCTTAAAAGAATAGAGAAGCATGCCGGTGAGCTGCATCTGCAGCTGAGGAGGAGACTCTTCTTCTCTCATAGAGATTTAGATTGGATACTAGATATGTATGAGGCTGGTAGAAGATTCGTTCTCTACACCGGTAGAGGTCCATCCGGTCCCGTTCACATCGGGCATCTGATTCCTTGGATATTTACAAAGCATCTCCAAGATGTTTTCGGATCGAAGCTTTATTTCCAGATGACGGATGACGAGAAGTTTCTTGTGAATCCAGAGTTTACCCTTGAGAAGTCAACGGGCTTCGCGTATGACAATGCTCTTGATGTAATTGCTGTTGGATTCGATGCGGATAAGACAAAGATAATCATGGATGTTGAGGACGCTGAAGTACTTTATAAGATAGCCATTAAAGTTGCGAAGCGCATCACATTCTCTACGATCAAGGCTACCTTCGGCTTAACTGAAAGCTCAAACATAGGCATAATCTTCTTCCCGGCGATTCAAGCAGTCCCATGCTTCATTGAAAGCGAACTCACAGGCGAGAATGTGC
>CAZCXS010000123.1:0-4053 GCA_964502685.1 uncultured Candidatus Bathyarchaeia archaeon | reverse complement strand
TTCGTAGGCTTCGTTACGCCTTTACTTATGACCTTCAAAACGTCTAGACACAACCTAATCCGAGATCTCTTCTCAGAGATCGAAGGGAAACTCTCGAAGAAGCTTTTATGCACAGGTTTCCCTCCAGTATTCGAAATAGAGCTAAGGGAAATTAATATCTCTTAGGAAGTTTGGACATAGACATAAATTAGGATGTTTAAGATTCATTTTCACATGCAGAGACATTTTTAATTGACGAAGAGTTCAGCGAAAAAGGAAACGCTAATCTTACTCTTCTAAACTTAAAACATGGATAGTGTGGACCGTAATGAGGCTTATAGTCGAAGAAGAATGCTCGTTATGCGGCGTGACCTATCCCGGCTATTCACTTTACCGATGCTTCAGATGTGGGAGGCTCTACTGCAGCAATTGCATCATGCGTGATGAGGAAGGGAAGCCTATATGCCTCAGATGTGCCAAGAGAAAGGTTTCGCCGGCAATAACATGGAGAAGCAAATACACCTATCTACGTGAGTATTTGACGAGAAGGGCCAAGTATAGTAGATACGTCAGGCTATCCTTCAAGAAGATCGAGGAGATTATGGGTAATAAGCTTCCCTCATCAGCTTTTAGTGATCCTCGATGGTGGTCGAATACAAGCGGCCAATCCCATTCCGACGCGTGGCTCTCAGTAGGCTGGAGGGTGGAAAGAGTTGAGCTCGATAAGAAGGAGGTAGTCTTCAAAAAAGTCTCACAGACCCAGATAGAGCAAAGCGAAAGAAGAAGACGGAAACCTGTCTCTGCAGCTTTTAAGGCCTTAGCCCTTAAGCCCAAAAAGAAAAGACGAGGTCCTCCTTCTCGAAGCAGAATTGCGAAAGCTCAGGCCCGGATTAAGAATATTGCGCGGAGATCATCTGTTCAAGGGCCTCTACGAAAGTTTAAGCCGAGAAGTCCCTATGAGAAGAGATTATACAAACCCGATGAGAGACCGGAATAGCCCGAGAGATGATTAAGCCCACCCGGAAAACGTTCATTAGAGAGTTTTCAGTTACAGTAAACATTGGATTCACAAGTTTAGACGTAAAGGAGCTCAAAGGATGAAGAATCTTACAGATGTCTCCTCAATCCTCTCTGGGCTGCATACTGACAAAAGGGTCCACATCAGGGGCTGGCTTCACAATATGAGGTCAAGCGGAGGCATACACTTCCTTCTGATCCGTGACGGCACGGGGATTATTCAATGCACGGTGAAGAAAGGCTCCGTGGAAGACCGGATCTTCGAAGAGACTAAAAACCTCACACAGGAATCCTCATTAGAGATCACCGGGGTAGTGAAGGAGGATCATAGAGCCCCCGGGGGATACGAGATCCGCGTGGAAAGCCTGAAGGTTTTCCATCGAGCGGAGGAGGGTTATCCTATCGCTAAAAAATATCACGGCCCAGAGTTTCTGTTGGATAACCGTCACTTATGGATACGCAGCCAAAAGATGCAGAAGATACTGCGCATACGAGCCAAGTTCCTGGAAGCAGCGAGGGAATGGTTCAGAATGAATGGGTTCACCGAGTTTCACTCTCCAACCCTTATAACAGCCGCATGTGAAGGAGGATCAACATTGTTCCAGGTGAAGTACTTCGACCAGGAAGCATACCTGACTCAGAGCTGGCAGCTCTACGCAGAAGCAGCCATAGCGAGCCTAGGGAAGATATATACGGTCGCTCCGTCGTTCCGCGCTGAAAAATCTAGAACCCGCCGTCACCTAACCGAGTATTGGCATCTAGAGGCTGAGGCTCCATGGTGCGACTTAAACTGCATAATAAAGATCCAGGAAGATCTGTTGGCGCATGTCATCGATGTGCTTTGTGACGAGATGCCTAACGAGCTTGAATCCCTGGGAAGGCCGCCTGAGGAGCTGAGAAAGATGAAGCCCCCATACGAAAAGATAACATACGACAGGGCAGTCGAGATATTGAATGAAGAGAATATTGCCTTCAATTGGGGAGACGACCTCGCCTGGACGCATGAGAAGATTCTGACGCAGAGATTCGACAAGCCCTTCTTTGTAACGCACTTCCCAACAGGCGTGAAGGCCTTCTATCATAAGCCTGATCCTGAAAGGCCTGAAGTTACTCTCTCAGCTGACCTTCTGGCTCCTGAAGGCTACGGCGAGATAACGGGCGGAGGGCAGAGGATCGACGATTTGGAGGAGCTGCTGAGGAGGATGAAGGAGGAGAATCTGAATCCTGAAGATTATAAATGGTACATAGATCTGAGAAGGTACGGTTCGGTTCCTCACTCAGGCTTCGGGTTGGGTGTTGAAAGAACCGTGGCTTGGATCTGCAAGCTCGATCATATAAGAGACGCCGTTGCCTTCCCCAGGCTCATAAACAGAGTGTACCCGTAGGGCAGGATTCGACGCGAAGTTCAGCGATTCGATCTCTGTTTAGCCTTCTCGGCCTTCATTTTTAATCGGTGATCACTCCTTCCTCTTTAGCTATTCTTATTATCGCCTCCTCGTACGTGAGACCCATCGATTGATATTCTTCGATTTTGTACCTGAGAACATTTGTGTTTCCCCAAGCCTCAATGTGCCTCTTGCGAAGCTTCTCATATAATGCTTGGGCGTCAGCTATGTGCCTTCGCAGCTTCTCCCGGTCCTTCATGAGAATTTGACGGTTATATTCCTGCTCTAAGAACGGTAAGGTCCCATTTAAAGAATCTAAGAATCTGATTACTTCAAGATTGACGCGGTAAGCTATGGGGAAGAGAATAACAATACCCAACACGGGTATAAGCGTACGGAACAGAATACTCAGAATGATCATCGCCGAGACGAGGGAAGCCGCCAAGACCGAAATCTTTCTGTATCCGAAGGTTACGTTTAGAACGCTTATATCGCCTTCCGATGCTATGTGAACTGCAACATTTACCCCGATTTTTCCACTCAGATTCATTTCCAAAGCTAGATTGTCAAGATGCTTGATCTCTGCATCTTTCAGCCCTAAATCCTCCCTCAGAAGATGGATGACATGTTCGTAAACGTATTCAGGTGGAACTCTCACGTACCGTCGCCTACTTGATGGAAACATCGGAGGCAGGATGGAGGGAGGAGTCTCTTGAGCAAACATGGTCTTCCCCGTTTTCTAATTTCAAGATGTTTTATGCAGGATCACCTATTTTAGAATAAGCATTACTAGTGACTACGCAGCAGCGAAGAGCATTGAAGGAGGGCTTATTCAGCGACATTCAAGGCATTCCATAAGTGGTTCTCCATTTTCTGTTCCATAATCAGAATAACAAACGTTGGAAATACCAGAATCCCTTTTTAGTATATGGTACTCAAATAAGGTTGAACAGAAAACGTTTACATCAGGCGACGAGGGATGCTTAGATTCGGGTGAGAAGAATGAATGCGAGGCAGAGATTTCTGGAAGTTGCGACTTACGGTAACCCGGATAGGATTCCACTCGCCATCGGAGATGTTAGGCCTCTCACTAGAAGAAGATGGGTTAGAGAAGGTTTACCTGAAAACGAGAGTGTACTTGACTATTTGAAGGTAAGGGAATGCACATTACAGTCAATCAGCATCACAACGTATCCGCAGCAAGGACGAGAATGGAAGCCCGCTTCAAGCTCCATTAACCTAGGTCCGATTCCGCCCTTTAAGGAGAGAATAATCTCCGAGGATCAACGCTACAGAATTTGGGTTGACAGCCTCGGGATAACTCAAAAAGGCCTTCAAGACGATTGGAGTGAAGGTTGGAGCGGGTTCGCAACGAGAGTCTTCATCGATTTTCCGGTGAAAAACATGAAGGATTTCAAAGAGATGAAGAAAAGATACGACCCGAAGGACCCTCAGAGATACCCGGAAAACTGGGATAAGATTGCTGAAGCCTACAGGAAGCGGGAGCATCCTATCGGCGTAAATATCCGCGGGCCGTTCTGGTGGACGAGGGACATGGTTGGCTTAAAGGGATTAGCGATCAAGATTCACACAGATCCGGAGCTCATAAAGGAGATTATGGAGTTCTGCGCGGAGTTCCACGTAGAAGCCCTTGAGAGATGCTTGGAGGATG
>CAZCXS010000122.1:0-4137 GCA_964502685.1 uncultured Candidatus Bathyarchaeia archaeon | reverse complement strand
CATGAACCTATTTAGACAGAAATTCAGCAGAACATAGAACAATGGGAGAAATAAGAAGCTTGAATAGGAGACGCATATCCATCAAGGCATCGGTGATCCTCAGCATCCTTGAATACGCCTCAGCCTGCCACCCGAAAGAAGGAATCCTCCTCTTAAGGGGAAAAATCGACAAGAAGAAGATAATGATCGAAGAAGTTGAGATACCGCCCCTCTCAATTCACGGATTAGGATTCTCCGGTTTCCAAGCCTATATGCTTCCGATAGACTTCTCCATTATTGGAACGGCGCACTCGCACCCCTCAGGCGTGCTTAGGCCGTCATCGACTGACATGAATAAATTTTACGGGAGAATAATGATCATCGCGGCTTATCCATACAGGACAGAGAAGGACCTCGCTGTATTCGACGGACAAGGAAACCAATTAGAATACGAAATCGTAAAAGATTAACAATTATAATTTCGCTGGTTTAACCCCGTCAAAAAAATCCACGCATCAACCGTTCTGACAAACTTAAAGCCTTAAAGGAGCTCTTCATTTGCTATATTGTAATAAAGCCTCCTCATTCACCTCCACCCCGATTCCCGGGCCGTCAGGCACCCGCAAATAGCCATTCTCAATCTTCAATGGAGCCTTAAGTATCGGATTTCCAAGCGGATTATCCGCGAAGTGTATCCTCCCCTCTTGAAGGTTCAGATTAGGCACCGAGGCGCTTAGATGAGCTGAAGCCGCATATCCAATGGCGGATATGTGCCATCCAGCATGGGTCGAAAACTCAACATCGTAAAGCTCGGTTAGCCCCGCAACTCTCCTGGAGACCGTGATTCCCCCGCCAGAGGTCACGTCGCTTAGAACAACATCTATTCCCCCTCTCGAGAGCAACTTGAGAACTTGACTCGGCTCCGGATGAGCATCAGTCGCTATTTTCACATCAAGCTTACGGGATAACTCCACGTAGCCGTCTATATCATTCGGCGGAAGGGGAGTCTCAAACCATTCGACACCCAAGTCTTGGAGGCTCCTACCCAGTCTGAGCGCGTCATCCAAGTCATAGACGCATCCAGTGTCAAGCATAATCTCACAGTCTGTTCCCAAGGTTTCACGCGCTATCTTCACGCTGTGGATATCGGCCTCTACGCCTAAGCCGCCGCCGAGCTTAAAGGAGGTATACCCCTCACTTCTGAGATTTTTTAATCGCTCAACCAGCGTGTTTATCTCCTCCTCGTCATCAACGCTTGTTATACCAGGCACCTTAGAAGCATAAAGCCGGATCTTCTCCCTATAGCCCCCTCCGAGAAGCCGGTATAATGGAAGGCCAAGGGCTTTACCCTTTAAATCCCAGAGTGCTACATCAACGCCTGCTAAGACTGTTCTGCCTAGAGCCTTATCTCTGAGGGCCCTGTGTAGCTTCCTCCAGAGAACCTCATTATCGTAGTAGGTTTCCCCCGTAATCTCCGACGATACGATCTTATCTACGAGATTCTTGCATTCTGATCCTATCGAGAGTATTCTCGGACCCTGGAAACGCACCCCCACGGCTTGACCGTAGCCTTCAAGCCCATCACTTGAGGAAATCTTAATTATCACAGATTCGATGAAGTCGGCAATCCTCATTTGCCCTCCACGCCAGGGCTGAAGACTCCACATGGGCTTCTCCAGCGACGCCCTGCAAACAAAAGCGTCAACGCCGATTATCTTCATATAACCTACCTCGGCTTTATTTCCATATTACGGTTGCTGCTTTCCGAGGACGTGAAACTTAAAGAATGATGGATGTCTCTTTCATGTTGATGTTAAGTATACGTCAGCGGTCTACATATGGGGTCCACTCTGCCCTTTAGATTCGAGGAGACCCAGGCGTTTAGAGCCTTATCGAGATCCTCCACGATCTCCGGCCTTTCATCTGCAAGATTGTAAATCTCCATCGGGTCCTCGTTGACGTTGTATAATTCTCTTTTTCCATTCGAGTAGGCTATTAGCTTCCACTCGCTGTTTCGGAGAGCTCTAATACCCAGAACCCTAGGCTCAATCCTATCCTCAGCTCCCCTAGTATGATATACTCTCCCAGTCTCAGATACGACGTACTCGCGGATTACCCGTCCGTCTATGAGATCCAGAAGGTTCCTGCCATCCGTGAATCCTCTTACTTCCTTACTGAAAGCTGAGTTCCCAGTCTTCATAACGTACGCCTTTATCTTTTCCATCACCGAATCCACGGGCACATCTGCTATCTCAAAGATCGATGTTGAAATGTCAACTTGCTGAGCAAATCCCTCCACACGCTTCTTTTTCGGCAGATAGCCCGGGCAGACCATGATCAGGGGCACATAAATGACTGGTTCATAGACCCCTCCATGCCCCCATATTCCATGCTGACCTAGGTTTTCGCCGTGATCAGACGTGACGATAATCAAAGTTTCATCGTAGAGGTCCTTCTCCTTCAACTTCTCAATCACTTGCCCCAATCGATTATCCACATATGCAATCTCGCCGTCGTACATGTCGATGGAAAGCTCCTTCGCGTATTCCTCTCCGGGAATCCGCATTCCCCAGTCTACCTCTCTCCCTTCAACTATCAGATCGGTCTTCCCCCATCCCGGCACATACTCATAGCCAGCTTTTGCCTCTCTAACCTCAAGATCCGAAAGGTCTCCCCTTTTGTGTTTGAAGATTCCTTGATATTCTCTAGGCTGATTGTATGGGGTATGTGGATCCCAATAATGCACGAAGAGGAAGAACCGGTCCTTCCTGTGCTCCTCGATCCAAGGCAGTAACTTCTGATTTACGAGGTCAGCCCAGATGTGATGGTGAAGATAATTTGCGGAGCGCGTCACATTGATATAATACTCATAGCCTCTCACAAACTGTTTCATTCTAGAGCGGAAGTTGACGAGGTTGTCGAAAGCCGCTGTGACGTAACCGCTTTCCCAAAGGATCTCCGCTAAGACAAGTATATTGTCATCCATCTGATACGAATTGGGGATATTCCACGGAGTAAGGTAGAATCCATGATTTATCGGATACATGCCGGTAATGATGCTTGTGAACCCCGGTCCCGTTGGAACACCAGCTGCAAAATGATCCTGGAACAAGACGCCTTCATCTGCAAGCTGATCTATGTTTGGACTTGTGTTTCTAAAGTAGCCATAGCAGCTCAAATGGTCGGCTCGAAGCGTATCGATAACGAAAAGAAGAACATTCATCGCGATCAACCTCTCAAATAATTATCGCCTCCCAATTAAAAAAAGGGGATTCCCATCCGAATCACTGCAGATAAAATGGGAATAACATTCGCATCTCGGAGACTCAGATTCCCTTTCTCGCGAACATCCGATCGATGAAAGGCTTAAGTTTAGCATTCTCAGCTTTGATTCTTTCCACGCCTATCTCCTTCATCTTTTCAGCCATCTCTCGAATGACATTAGCGAACTTCACGCCCTCCGCGGCGGAGATATACTCCACCCTAAATCGATCAGGGGTCAATCCGATCTTCTCCAGCATCCTGGCAAGCGACTTCATCCTCTCAGTCATCTTCCAGTTCCCGTCGATGTAATGGCAGTCATATGGCAGATGGCAAGCCCCTATGAGAACCATGCCTGCTCCCCTTCTGAAAGCCTCAAGGACAAAGTCCCGATCAACACGTCCCGAACACATGACTCTTATTATCCTCAGATTAGGCGGATACTCGAAACGGCTTGTCCCAGCCAAGTCCGCACCTGCATAGGAACACCAGTTACAGCAGAAACCTAAAATCTTGTTCTCCGGATTCTCCTCTAAGGCAGCTCGGATCTGAGCGAATATCTGCGCGTCTGTGAAGTGCATCTGAGTGATAGCGTCCGACGGGCACTCCGCCACGCATGTCCCGCAGCCGTGGCACATCGCAGCTCTCACCTCAGCGGGCTTCCCCTCCTCAGCTATTATCGCGCCGTAGGGACACTTCCTTGCACATATTCCGCACTTCACCCTTGTGTTGCGGCATTTCTCCGGGTCCACAACCGCGATTATGGGTTCAATCTTGACTGAAGGCTTAGAGAGGATCGTCGCCGCCCTGGCTGCAGCTCCACTTCCCTGCGAGACGCTGTAGGGGATATCCTTTGGTCCCTGGCATGCCCCGGCTAAGAAGACCCCGTCAACCGGC
>CAZCXS010000121.1:0-4150 GCA_964502685.1 uncultured Candidatus Bathyarchaeia archaeon | reverse complement strand
AGACCATGCCGGCGAGTGAGCCGAATGTGCCTATGCCGTCAACTCGGCCTAGAACTATGCTTACGGCAAGCCCCATCAGAACGATGACGGCGAGCAGGCCGCGCCAGTCCTGCTTGGTCCATCGGACAGCGCCGCCCTTCAAGACGACCTTTCCTTCTTTTCTGCTCATTTTGTCTTTCCTCTTCCCGTTTTTTGAGGGGTCCTTGTTTTCGTGGGTGAGGTCGGCGGGCGGAGAAGATCTTGGGTGTCGTTGCCTCCATCCCTCTGGTAAGGAAGACCTGTTTGATTGTTGATGGAGGCGAGATCCAGACCCGCCCGCCGCGAGAAAGAAGCGTATGCTTCCCGTATTGTATTATACCAAAAAATGTTTGTAGAATGCATCCTTGTGTTGGGGTGAAAGAGATGCGGCTGGCCTTCCTAGAATATTGGGGGAAACCGGCCGGTTTAATTGATTTCGATCCATTTTGCGTACCATTCATGCTTCTCGTTGAGGGTTCCCTGCCTGTTGCATATTAGGCATCGTATTCTGATCCTTGAATGGAGGGGATCGAAGAAGAAGACGAAGTTCTTCAGGTCGTCGTTGCCGCATCTGCAAACAGGCGGATGGTCCCTTATGACCTTGTAGATCCGCCGGACGCTGAGGATCTCCTTCCACGTGAGCCATTTACGGGGGCGTCCACGAGGCAAAAATATGCACGCTCAACCCTTTCATTTCCAGCTAATCCGTGAAGGAGCCCATCCGGCCGTTAAGACCCGACGAGAACAGATCTTGAGCTGCGTATTCCTGGAAAATGAGGACCTGCGAATCTAATTGGTTGTTCATAAAAAGTATTTTTGAAGTGTTCTCTTCCATAGGATGCCACCATGGTACCATATATGGTATTCAAATTATTTAAATCTTATGCATATATGGTACCATGAAAGGTACCTAAACAAAAATCTTAAATACAATTACCATATATGGTACCATAGGGATGCAGAAATGCCTAAGACGATAGCGAAGACCGAGGCGGAATACGCCCCAGTCAAGATTCCGAAGAGCCTGCTTGACGAAGTTGATAAAGCCGTGGGGAAGTTCGGTTACCGTTCACGCACCGAGTTCGTGAAGGACGCGATTAGAAGCCTACTCCGAGAATACGGCATGTACAGGTCTGAGGGAGAATAAAAGAGGGAGTCTCAGGGATGGGGGCATGTCTCCTCTCTGAAGGCCGCCTCAAGGAGCAGATTCTGGAGTTCATTGAGGATAGGGAGGAGCCTTTCGATGTTGATTTTCTTGTGAGGCGCTGCCTTCAACCCGTATCAGACGTAAGGGTTCACGATGCTCTCTGCGAGCTGATAGAAGAGGGGAAAATAATCAGGCTTAACGACCAATATTATCTTTCAACGCGAGTATTAATGAAGAGATGGTTGAAGCAGAAGATAAGGAGCATCGAAGGCAACGTTGTCTTCGATGAGCTGGAGCTGCCTCGAAGCCTGATCAGGCAGATCACCCGGCTGCTTAAGGAGAGACCGGAGCTGGGCTACGTCGATGCAGCTGACTTCATCAGAGACGCCATCAGAAGGGCGCTATCCCATCTCCGCAGATAAAAAAGGGGCTGTTGATTTTTATCTCCACATCGGCTGCCGATCTGCGCGGTACAGCGTAAAGCTCAAAGTGCCATTCACATAGGAGACCCCTCTGACCGTTGGGAGAACAGGGACGGGTAATGCTATTCGGCCGTAATACCTCATATCTTCACGTTGCGCCGAGATCACCAATTCCCACTCGTACACCTCGATATTTATGTCGCGCTCCTCAACCCCAGGCATGAAGGCGAAGACCCTGACGAGGTCGTCCTCAACAAGGATATCCACAAGAGGCGCCCTGGTCCAAGGGGCAACGAGGGGCCTCCTCCTGGGGGCCATAGGCCTCCTCCTTGGAGTAACGCCGAAGCCTCTAATTATGATCATCCCGAAGACGAAGCCGCCTATATGCGCCCAGAAGGCCACCGTGGAGGGTAGGCCTGTCAGAGAGAAGAGCCCCATCATGAGCTGGTATAGAAACCAGAATCCGAGGTAATAGAAGGCGGGGATATTAACTATCGTGAAGAAATAGAAGTAGAAGACCAGAGTTCTTATCCTCGCGCCGGGGAATAGAAGCAGATAAGCCCCCAGAACAGCTGAGATCGCCCCTGAGGCTCCAACTGAGGGAACGTTGAGACCTATGAGCACATATGGGATCGAAGTGAATGACGCCGAGAAGAGCGTGGAGAATATATGCATAAAGGCTGAGAAGGTCCCTCCGGCTAAATAGAAGATCAGGTATCTCACATGGCCCAGCGTATCCTCAATATTATCGCCGAATATCCAGAGGTAAAGCATGTTCCCGGCGAGATGCATGATATCCGCGTGCATGAACATGCTTGTGAGGATCGTCCAAAGCCTGGTTCCATTCAATATGCTGATCGGCACAGCGCCGTAGAGCTTTATCCCCCTCATCAGGGTTCCGGTGAGAAAAAACGAGAAGAAGACGATTACGTTAGTCAGTATTAACGCGTAATTGACAAAAGGCTTACTTTGAGGCCTATTCACGTCATAAAGCGGGATCATTCACAAATTTCACCATTACCCTTTCGCGGAGACTGCGAATCGCAGACGATAAGACAGATTTACCAATTGTTCTTAAAATATTTAGTCATATCGGTGAAATAGAGGTAAATCCTAGAGATTTCTTAGATGTCTGGATCTCCGGTTTGCATCTTCATATCTAACGATTACACCTGTCAGCATCAGATGAACGCAAAACACGTAATGAGTTTTATATTATGCTTGGCTTACTGGTTAAACCGGAAATCAGGAGGACTAGCTGACTTGATCGGATACTCCGGCCTCGCTTCTCTTCCACGTTTAAGAGAATACACAAGCCATAGAGTCTCAAGCTACGACGTTACAGGCGGCAACAAGGATGCATGGCGGATTCAACCCGGAGAGAAGAGGAGACTAGCAGAGATAGACGGACCGGGATGCATAAAGCACATATGGATGACGCTCGGCATACCGAAGGAAGATTATACCCGACGGATAATTCTAAGGTTCTTCTGGGATCGATGCGAAGAGCCCAGCGTAGAATGCCCAATCGGAGACTTCTTCGGGCTTGGACACGGCATCCGAAAGAACTTCGTCTCCCTTCCCCTTCAGATGAGCCCGCAGGATGGGAAGGGCTTCAATTCTTGGTGGCCGATGCCGTTCAAGCAGAGGGCGGTGATAGAAGTTGAGAATCAAGGCGAGGAGGCGTACTGGCATTACTTCTACATCGATTACGAGCGGTACAGCTCAGCTGAAGAAGTCGAAGGCCTCGCCTACTTCCACGTTCAGTGGCGAAGGGAGAGCGATACTGAGGGATGGGCCTATAAGGATCGACTTACATTAGAGGAAGCCCGGAAAGACCCCCGCAACCTCAACACCGATGGGAAGCACAATTACGTTATCCTAGAAGCAGAGGGAAACGGCATCTACTGCGGAGCCCACCTGGATATTGACTGCTTCCACCGCAACCCAAACGACTGGTACGGTGAGGGGGACGATATGATATTCATAGACGGAGAGGAATGGCCGCCTTCCATTCACGGAACGGGAACAGAAGACTGGTTCAACTGCGCCTACTGCCCGAGGCAAGAGTATAACGCCCCATACCACGGCGTAATCCTATACTCAGGGACGAAGGACTGGCCTTGGAGGGGGAAACAGACCGTCTATCGATACTACATTGAGGATCCCATACGCTTCCATAAGAGCATAAGAGTCACAATCGAGCATGGACACGCCAACAGGCTGAGCAACGACTACTCCAGCACAGCGTACTACTACCTCTCAGAGCCGAAGAGAGGAGGCCCACCTCTGCCGCCCGTCCAGGAGAGGCTTCCAAGACCGAATGAGGAGATCTACAAGCCCAGAAAATAGCAGAGTCGAATCCAAAGTCTCGGAGCAATAATCCTGTATAGAAAGGGGGAGCACTAGGAATCTGAGACCAGCGGAAGATCCTGCTGGCTGAGAAAAAGGGATGAGGCGAAGCTGCCTCATTGCTGGTTAGGTTCATGCAGTTACTGATGTCTCTATGTTGCATTCGACGTAGTACTGAGCGTTCTCTGTGAAGACCGTTATCCCAACAGTC
>CAZCXS010000120.1:0-4154 GCA_964502685.1 uncultured Candidatus Bathyarchaeia archaeon | reverse complement strand
TCGCAGTCACAGAGGGGGGCGATGTCTATAGCGAGGTTAACAAAGGCGCATTTCCCTTCAAAGTATTTTACGATGCCAGCTGCGGTCTCGCCTATTCGCGCCTGCTGCTCCTTTATGTCTGGGAAGCTTCTTGATGTGAATGCTCCTTTAGGACAGTAATCGACGCAGAATCCGCAGTCGATACATTTTTCAGGGAGAATCCTTGCCTTGCCATCCTTCATAACTATGGCCTTTACTGGACATGCAGGTATGCAATCGCCGCATCCATCGCATTTTTCTGGGTCTACTTCTAATTTTGCGTTGTGGTGAACCCACCATTTCCCTCGTTTAGATGAGCATCCTAAAGCGAGGTTTTTTAAGGCTCCTCCTATGGACATGCAGTCGTGGCATTTGAAGTGTGCAAGACTCAGAAGGACGTCTGCTTCGGCTATTGCTGGGGCCATGTAGATCTTCTTGATGTATTTTCCGTTGAAGTCGAAGGTTACAGATTTTAATCCTTTAGGTGCGTCTGCAAAGATGACCGGGCACCCCATAGTTTCGGATGTGAAGCCGTTCATAGCAGCCGTCTTCAAGCCTTCTTCAAGGATTCTTCTTGACCAGATTGGCTCTTCATTCTCATCGTATATGACTCTTCCTCCCGAGAAGAGGGTGTCACAGACGAATGGTGAGCCTCCTAACTCCTTAATCTTGTCGACTACCTTTCTTACGTATATTGGTCTAATGTAGCATTGGGTGTATCGCTCTCCAAAATGGATCTTGATCGCCACGGTATCTCCGGGGGAGACTATATCTTCAAGAATCTTTCCAGCCATCTCTTTAGTCTGATAGACAAGACTATGGGTATACCACTTATTCATCGGAACCCGAGGAATATAATCTATAGGCACATTAGCGCTTGCAAAGTAGACTTGCGACTGATTTACCACCAATACCCCTCCATAAGACCAGTTAATAAAATAAAGGCACAAGATGATTTTATGACTTTCTTATTCAATTCAAGGGAGCATAACGCCCTTTTTTCTAGAATCTTGAACGAGTCTCGATGTTAACGCGATACCCCTAACGTGAAGAAGGCATCGCATCGTTAGCCTAATATGAGCCGAAAACCCCTCTTATAGAAAGCTGAGAGCTTTCAATATTTCCCGGAGGAGAAACTTTTGGGAAAACGAGCTAGAGCTAGGGAGATGGGCATCAAAATCGGCACGATGAATTCGGGCAGATACAACGCCATAACAGACGTTGAGGGAGTAGGCGTCGGACATTCAACAATAATCGAGGGGGAAGGCCCACTTAAGATTGGAGAAGGCCCGATTAGGACGGGTGTAACAGCCATTGTTCCTCATCAAGGCAATATTTATGAGGAGAAAGTTAGAGCCTCCGCCTATCCGTATAACGCTTATGGGAAGGCTGTAGGTTTGCTTCAAGTGATTCACATGGGGGTTATTGAGACTCCGATTCTGCTTACGGATACTCTTAACACGTGGATTGTGGCGGATGCCCTTGTCGATTATATGTATGAGGCTATGGGCGTTAAGGCTATGTCCATCAATCCTGTTGTCGGCGAGACTAACGGATCGTACCTAAACGACTCGATAGGTAGACATGTCAGAAAACATCACGTCTTTGAAGCTCTGAAAAAGGCGTACAGCCCGAGCGGAACAGGACCCGTTGAGGAGGGGAACGTAGGCGGCGGAACACCGATGTCCGGGTTTGAATTTAAAGGAGGCATAGGGACATCATCGAGGGTTACGAACGAATTCAGTTTGGGAGTATTAGTTCAGCTAAATTTTGGTAGACGTGAAGACTTGAGGATCGACGGTGTCCCCGTAGGGGTAGAGCTTTCAGATTTCAACCCGCGGGGGGCTCAAACCTCAAATTCAATAATGGTTGTTGTGGCTACGGATCTGAAATTAACTTCACGTCAACTCTGGAAGGTTGCGAAAAGGGCGATGCTTGGTGTGGCTAGAGTGGGTTCTTACGGAGGGGTTCACAGCGGAGACTTCGTCATAGCCTTCTCCACATCGAAGAGAGATGTTGAATCGCTTATGGAAAACTCTCAGAGGCGCCTCGGATTGCGGGAGAAGAGAAGAGCAGAATTGGATGAAACTTTCCTTAATCCGGTTTATAGAGCTACCGTTGAGGCGACTGAGGAGGCAATTGTGAATGCCCTGTTTAAAGCTGAAACGATGATCGGCAGAGACTACCATGTGAGGAAAGCTATCCCGCTTGACCGCGTAAGGGAAATAATGGTAAAATACGGCCGGATTTGAGCTCATCGTTACTGATAATCATGCAGCCTATCTCACAACTCTTATTAAGCCTCATCCGAATTTTAGATGCGAAGAAAGACCATGGCCGTTATTATAGAAGATGAGGAAGGCGTCGTTAAGGGCCCGCACATATATCTTTTCAAGCGTTACCCCCTAGAAAAATTAGAGAGAGAGATTCTTCAGCTCTTAAAGGAAAGGGGATCCTTGCCTCTCTCGGCTATTTGGAGAAACTTTGATTGTCACCTATGGGAGGTATGCGCAGCTCTTAGACGTTTGAAGAGGAGGGGGCTCCTCGAAGAGTCTGACCTTGCGTTGGAGGATTACTAAGCCGTCCTGATCATCTATAGTCTTCTCATCGCGATTTCGGCGGCTAGAACCATCGGTTCCCACGTCTCATTCACGGGCGGAGCATAGCACGTGTCAGCTTTAGCTAGATCCCTCACAGTCATCTGCTTTTGTATAGCGAATGAAAGAGCATTTATCCGCTGGGTTACTTCTTCCCCTCCGACTATCTGCCCGCCGATGATTCTTTCAGTATCTTTCTCAACCAAGATTTTCACTCTGATTGACTTACCTCCGGGATAATAATCAGCCCTTGTTTTCGAAGTTATACTTCCAGCCACAGTCTCGATCCCAGCTCGGCTAGCTGCGAATTCAGTCAGTCCCGTCGCGCCGATCTCTAAGTCGAAGAGCCTCGTAACGGCGGAGCAGAGGCATCCTGGGAAGATTGCGTATCCGCCCGCAGCATTAATCCCCGCGACTTTCCCGTGCCTTACAGCTGTGGTGCCGAGCTGACTGAGCAGCGGCCTTTTAGTGATAAGACTCACGGATTCGGCGCAGTCGCCGGCTGCGTATACATCCTTGACGCTTGTCTCCATCCTCATATTTGTCTTTATTCCACCGGTCTCCCCGATCTTTATGCCCGCGTCCTTGGCGAGCTGAACATTTGGTCTTACACCGGTAGCTACGATGATGAGGTCTGCTGGAATCTCCTCTCCGGCGACGGAGACCCCGCTTACATGATCGTCTCCGAGAATCTCATCGACTCCTTTCCCCGTTATGATGTTGAGTCCCTTCTCTTCAAGACTCTTCTGAACTAGTCTCGCCATATCTTTGTCTAGCATAGCTGGTAATACTTGCGGAAGAAGCTCTACAACCGTTGTCTTTAATCCGCGTTCGGTAAAGGAGACGGCGGCCTCTAGGCCTATCAGTCCGGCTCCTATGACTACTGCTGATTTTGCCTTTTCTAAGGCTTGATTGATTCTTTTTCCATCTTCAAGGGTTCTAAGGGTGAATACACCTTTCTTTTCTCTTCCTTTTATCGGCGGAACGAATGGATAGGCGCCTGTTGCAAGGATTAAACTGTCATATTGAAGAGTCTCAGTTTTCCCGTTTTTATCCTCGATCTCCACGGTTTTATCTTCCACATTAATTTTTTTCGCCGTCGTTTCCAGTCTGAGATCGATCTTCATCATCTGATAATAAGAGGATGGAAAGACCACTAGATCTTCAAAGCTTGATATATGTCTTCCAAGGACAAAGGGGATCCCACATGGAGAATACCCCGCAACCTTTTGGTTTGTGATAAGCGTAATCTCTGCGGATCTATCCGTCTTCCTAGCAGCTGAAGCGGCATCCGTTCCAGCCGCATTCGCTCCAATTATGATAATCTTCTTAGCCATCGGAAACGCCTCACCAACTTTTAAATCATACGTAAATTCTACAATATAACCTCTTCTGAAAAAAATATAAAATTCCTTAAACTCAAATCCTATTAAGTTTAAAAGTTAATAGCAAACTGGAAGTAACATTTTCCAGTAATAATCGGCTTTGATTTTGAAGGAAAAGATATCTAAGAACTAGGAATATTTTCAGTTCTGTATT
>CAZCXS010000119.1:0-4167 GCA_964502685.1 uncultured Candidatus Bathyarchaeia archaeon | reverse complement strand
GATAACCGGTCTGAAGCAACGAGTTCAATACGCCGATCACAGCTAACCAAGCCATTCCTCCCTCGATAGCGGCGGTGAAGACCATATATTTGCTCATAAAGCCTGCGAGGGGAGGAATTCCGGAGAAGGAGCAGACAGCGATGATTAAGGATAGACTCGTCATCGGGAATTTACGTCCAATACCGGAAAAATCATCCAGCCGTTTAAGGCCTAGATTATTCAGTATGCCAACAGCCATGAATGCCAAGGCGGTCGTCATACCGCCAACAAAAAAGAAGAAGAGGTTCCCCATCACGCCGAGCGGCTTAACGCTTGTTATGGCGACGAGATTATAGCCTATGTCCGCCACGCACACGTAGGAGATCATGCGTTTCACGTTTGTCTGAGCTAAGGCGAATAGATTGCCGATCGTCATCGTTAAAGCTGAGAAAATAGCTAGCGCTAAGGGCCAGTTAAGAATCAGCGGCGGCGTTAATATGTATATGAGAACCCTCATGAAGACGTAGTAGCTCGCTTGATCGACAACGGCGGATAGGAAAGCCGAGGTGGATGGGGGGGCAGCTGTATAAGCGTCTGGAAGCCACATGTGGAAGGGCACAATCGCTGTTTCTATGGCGTATCCGCAGGTCACGAAGGCGAAGGCTATTATCAGGAGCCTCTTATCTTGGAGCTGCATCAGAGCTTCTCTCACAGCCCAGAAATTAAGCGAGCCGGTGAGGCCGTAGATTATCGAGAGGCCGTAAACTATGAAGCCGGAGGCCACTATGATCATGACGAGATACTTGAGGCATGCTTCTATTGATTCCGGAGTCTTCCTGTAGACAATAAGAAGACATGAGCCCGCAGCCGAGGCTTCCCAGAAAATAAAGAGCGTAAGGAGATCGCCTGAGAATGTAGCCGCAATTACGCTTCCTAGAACCATAAGCATCAGTGCGAAATACCTCTCTGAGAAGTAGTTCTCATCTCGAAGGGCGAGAACACCATAGAGAACTGAGATTAACCCAACCGTGAGGTATACTACGGCCATATATACTGAAACGGAGTCTATGAGAAGCGAGCTGGACAGGACCGGTTTGTTTTCGCTTAATAGGGATATCTGATGGAATGGGTTCTCTTCTGCTGATGCATAGTAGTTGATCAGGATACGTGTTACGGCAACTGTGACCGTGAAGAAGATCACTAGAATCCAAAGTATACGGAAGGGCTTGTATGCCTTCTTATGTTTATGTACGATGCGGAGCACGGGCACCGTGAGCAGGGCGAAGACGAAGAATATTGCACTCGGCGTCAACGCGTCATATATCCCCATCAATTCCTCCACCTCAGCTGAGGCTAGCTGAGCTTATGAGCTGAATAACCGGACCGGGCCAGACGCCTAGAAGTATGATGACCAGCGAGAGAAAGACCATGGGGATAGACATCGTGGGCGAAGGGTCTTGGGCTATCTCGATCTTTAGAGATTCAAGGAAGACCTTCCAAATTAATCTAAGAGCATAGGCTAAGCTGAAGACCGTTGCAATGATCATAAAGGTCGTCGTTGCATAATAGAAGCTATCGCCGCCTCCGGCTTGAAAGCCCCCCATGAACATGAGAAACTCGCTTATGAAGCACGCAAGGGACGGTATCCCCGCTATGCTAAATGAGGATATTGCCGTAGAGAATGCCGTTAAAGGCATCTTGGAGGCCAGCCCTCCCATTTTGCTTATATCTCTGGCTCCCGTTTGTTTCATAATCGCCCCGGCGTTCAGGAACAAAAGCCCCTTACTTGCAGCGTGATTTACCAGATGAAGAACCGCCCCGACTATTCCTTCCACACATGGATACAGGGATAAACCGAAGAGGGCGTATCCCATGTGGCTTATGCTGGAATATGCGACTATCCTTTTTATGTCGTTCTCAGCCAGGGCGGTCATAGCTCCATAAAAGGCTGAGATCACCCCGAGTATAGACAAGACGTAGAGAATCTGAGTGTTAGCTGAGACATCTGAGATTAAGGGGAAGATTGTTCCGAGTGAGACCCTTAATATGGCGTATGCACCCGCCTCGATGATCACTCCGCTTAGGAGAGCTGACATGGGAGCCGGGGCCTCCGCGTGAGCGTCCGGTAGCCACATGTGCAGGGGGACGATCGCCATCTTTACGGCGAACCCTAGGGTTAAAGCCGCAAAGATCCATTTCAGAAAGTCTTGAGGAGCGGCCGCAAGCATGTCCTTAGCTTGAAACATGTCTAGGGTTCCTGTAAGCATGTATATTGCTCCTATGCCGAGTAGAACGGCGACGGCTCCGGCGTGGGTGAAGATGAAAAACTTGAAGGCAGCTCTGTAGGATTCCCGGTATCCCCATCCTCCTATTATGAAGTATGTTGGGATCAGCATGAACTCCCAGCAGAAATAGAAGATCATAAGGTTGGCGGTTATGAAGACTCCGACTAATCCAACGGTCAGCAAAGCTATGAGAACGTAGAATTGCCAAAGCGACTTGCTGTCTTCCATATAGTCTGAAGCAAAAATAATAGATGAGATTATCAACAGCAGGGTTACGGCCGCCAGTGAGAGGCTTACGCCGTCTGCGAATAGGGTGAGCGGGGCGCCAAGCATGGGCATCCAATAGTAGGATTCCATGTATCTGCCTTTGGATAAGACTTCTGGAACGATCCCCATTAGCAGGGCCAGATCGAGAATGGAGAATATGACTATTATGCCGGCGGGCTTTTTCTTCGACTCTCTGCCGATGAGAAGTACGAATGGTATGGAGAGAAGGGGGAGGAGAAAAGCTAAGAGAAGAATCATCTCTTCCTTTCACCTCATAGTCAATAGGAGCAATATGCTTAAAAAGAGGAATCCGAGAACTACTGCGGCAACGAATTGCGGCAATGCGCCGCCGTGAGTTCTTTTTATCTTTAAGCTATGAAACTCTACAGCGTGGGCTGTTAAATGTGTGAATTCGTCGAGAGTCTTATCGAAGCGGTAAAGGATGAATCTTGAAAGCCTCACGGAGCTTGTCGCTATGATATATGGAATTCTCTCCATGATTCCCAATTCCAGAGCTCTGAGAGTAGCATTAGACATCTTGATGAATCCTCGGGAGACCGCTCCGTAAAGCGAATCGAAGAAGTACCCGTTTTCTAGGGCTTTGTCCAGAAATGCAAGGGCCCCGGAGCGTATCCTTTCAGGCGGCACCACTCTTTGTTGATACACAAGGTAGATCGGTAAGCCTCCTATGATTAATGTCGCCATGAATATTAGAGACTCAAAGCTGAGGAAATCAGCCAGATTAAAAACAAAATTCGTATGAAGGAACTGAGTGATCGACTCGCCGAGGAACCCTAAGATTACACATCCAGCTGCAAGCATCGCTGATGATATCAGCATGAGACGCGGAGGCTCATGAATCTCGATTCTTTCAAGATGCTTAGGCTTTTCCCCCGCGAATGTGAGAACGAGGAACCTGTAGCTATAGGCAAATGTCACGGCGGCTGCGGAGTAAATCAAAAACGCCAAGAGGATATCGCCTGTGGAAAGGACGCTTTTGGCTATGAGCCCTTTACTGAAGAAGCTTGAGAATGGGGGGATTCCTGAACGGGCGAGAATGACGATTATGCAAAGAGCAAAGGTGATGGGCATATCTCTTCTCAAGCCGCCCATCTTCCGCATATCCCTTGTCCCCAGCTGATGGATTATCCCTCCGATGGCTAGGAATCCCAGCCCCTGGAAGAATGCATGGCTGATCATGTGAAATATGCTTGCGAACCATCCTAGAGAGGTAGGTGAAGATGCGACTCCGAGGGCCGCCATCATAAAGCCTATTTGGCTCACAGTAGAATAAGCGGGGACCCCCTTAATGTCCGAGGTATGAAGTGCTAAAGTTGCGCCTATCAGAGCTGTAATTGCGCCTATCCAAGCAAGGGAGCTGAGCCATATTGGGATCTCGTAGAACATAACATGGGTTCTGGCGATCAGATACACGCCTGCTTTAACCATCGTAGCGCCGTGTAGGAGGCAGCTCACCGATGTTGGGGCTTCCATTGCGTTGTACAACCATGTATGTAATGGAAGCTGAGCTGATTTCACAGTGGCGCCGAAGAGGAAGAGCAGCGAAGTCACGGTTAAGATCGGCATGGCTATCGTCTTTGACTCTTCAAAGACTTGTATGTATGAGAGGGAATGC
>CAZCXS010000118.1:0-4223 GCA_964502685.1 uncultured Candidatus Bathyarchaeia archaeon | reverse complement strand
AACGGCCGACTGAGAATCTTCCCACTTTGGTGAAGAGAGCGTCAAGTGGACAAAGTTAAAATAGCTGAGACTTATGATTTTGGTTAGTTTCTCACTGTCCGGCTTTAAAGGAAGGGTGTAGCTATGGATCTAGAACGTCGCTTAGAGATTGTAACGAGAAATACCGAAGAAATTGTTACTTTAGATGAACTCCGCGTCCTACTTGAGACTGAAAGTAAACCAAGAGCTTATTGGGGCTTTGAGTGTTCCGGGCTTATGCATGTAGGTATGGGGCTTGTCTGCGGATCAAAAATTAAAGACATGATTAAAGCAGGCTTTGAATTCATAATTTTTCTAGCTGACTGGCATAGTTGGATTAATAATAAGCTTGGCGGAGACATGGATAACATCAGGACTTGCGGTGAGTACTTCAAAGAGTGTTTCGAAGCACTGGGGATTCCAGAGAGCTCCGCCAAGTATCTTTGGGCTTCCGACATAGTTGATGAAGCCAGATACTGGGAGAAGGTTATCAAGATAGCTAAGGCATCATCACTTCGAAGGGTTTGGAGAGCATTACCGATTATGGGTAGGGAGATGGGTCACTCCGATATGGAGACAGCTTGGATCTTTTATCCTTGTATGCAGGCGGCCGATATCTTTCAGCTTGAGCTTGATGTTGCATGCGCTGGCATAGATCAGAGAAAGGCTCATATGCTCGCTAGGGACGTCTCGGAGAAGTTAGGTTGGAGAAAACCTATCTGCGTACATACTCCACTTCTCTCAAGTCTTCAAGGGATCAGAGATATAGGTAAAACATTCGATGAGGACGAAAAGTTAAACATTAGGATCGGCTCTAAGATGTCGAAGAGTCAGCCTAAAGGTTGCATTTTTGTGCATGATCCTCCAGAAGAGATCAAGACAAAGATTAGGGCGGCCTACTGTCCACCAAGGCAGGAGGAGGGAAACCCGGTTTTAGAGCATGCCAAGTATATAGTCTTTCCTGAAAAAGGCGTGTTGACTATCTCAAGGCCGAAGAAGTACGGTGGACCTGTAACATTCGATAGTTACAAGGCGTTAAGAGACGCTTACATAGCCGGGAAGATTCATCCATTAGACTTGAAGAATAGTGTCGCAGAAGCCTTAATTGAGATTTTAGAGCCTGTCAGGAGACACTTCAAGAGAAAACCCGACCTTCTTAATAAGATGATGGAGATAGAGGTTACACGATGACGAAGGATGATAATAAGCCTGTTAAACTTTCAGGAATTCATAGGAAGGGCGAGATCTCGCTTAAAGAGATTTTAAATTCAGTAAGATCGAATCCTGATCTTTACAAGGCTGGTGCAATAGCCATGTTTGTGGGGATCGTTAGAGGAGAGACTGTTGAAGGAGAGAGAGTAGAGAAGCTGAGACTTGAAGCGTACGAGGAAGTTGCTGTAGAGACTCTTGAAAAGATCTGTAGGGATCTCAAAGATCGAGAGGGCGTTGTGGATGTTAGAATTCACCATTTAGTGGGCGATTTTAATATAGGGGAAGATCTGGTTTATGTTGTTGTTGCCGGAGCTCACAGAGAGAACGTCTTCAGTGTTTTGAGGGAGGCTGTTGAACGTTATAAGAAGGAGGCGCCGATATTCAAGAGAGAATTCGTAATTGATAAGGATGGCGTGAGAAGGTCATTCTGGGTTGGAGAGAAAGTGAGAATTGAAGCTGACATTAACGAGGATGATCTGGGCTGAGTTACTCCGTAATTGTTAAAGGCTTCTTCTATCAGATCCATAATTGGATATTTGGGGGATGCCAACTTGGTGAAGTTCAGGTTAAACATTTTCTTTGTAATTGCGATCGTTTGTATCCTATTATTGGTAGGATACTTATGGCTTGTTCTTCTTCCAGCCTTTGAGGGGTCCATGCAATATCACGGTGTGAGGATTGCAGTTATTACAATGACTGCCTTTCTGGTTCTTTCAGTCTTACTCTTAATAATGTCGATGAGAACAGAATGAGTATTCTAAAGTCGGTGCAGCGAAGGATTTAGAACGTGTTCTGAGGCGTTTAGAAATGAAAATAGTTCGACGAGACTTGAAGCATGGGAATTTAACGGTAATTCCGGAGATACTAGATGATCTTTGGGTTCTGTACAATGTTATTTCGAAGGGAGACCTTGTATATGCCCGGACGCAAAGGGAGATCAGGCCTGGAGAAAGATACGAGAAACCCGAGAAGGGGAGAAGAGTAACCGTCTATATGGGGATTAGAGTTGAGAAGGTGCTATGGGATAGGGTTCTAAATAGATTAAGGGTTCACGGCGTGATTGTTGAAGCGCCTGAGAATCTTGCAGCTACAGGATCTCACCATACAATTAAGGTTGAACTCGGCAAGCCCATCACCATCATTAAGGATAGATGGCCTGACTATCAGGTTGAGCGGCTTACGAGAGCTGAGAAAGCAGGTATCTCGCCATTAACGATAATCTCTATTGATGATGAAGGATATTGTGTGGCTGTTTTGAGGCATTTTGGTCTTGATGTTAAGGTTGAAGAGAGAACAAGTTTGCCTGGAAAGAGTAGAGCGGATAGAAGAGCAGAAGCTCTCAGAAGCCTCTTCAGTTCTGCACGTAAGGCTCTGAGGACTGTATGGGAGGAAAATAAGAATCCTATAGCGATAATTGGACTAGGCTTCCTCAAAGATGACTTTATGAGATATTTAAGGGATGATGATCCGGACTTGGCAAGCAGTGTGATTGATGTTAAAGGAGTAAATAGCTCCGGGATATCTGGGATCCACGAGGCTTTACGTTCAGGCGTTCTCAGGAGCGCGTTGAAGGATCTTAGAATAGCTGAGGAATCTGAAGCGGTAGAAGAAGTCCTTAACAGAATTGGGAGGGACAGAAATGATGTTGCCTATGGTTTGGCAAATGTAGAGAGGGCTGTCCAGTTCGGAGCCGTTGATAAGCTCCTATTAACAGATGAGCAGCTTAGAGATGTAACCGACGAGGAGAGAAGACGAATGGAGGAGTTGATGAGGGAAGTTGAGAAGAGAAGAGGCAGAGTTATCCTTATAAGCACGGAACATGAGGCAGGTTTAAAGTTGCGTTCTCTTGGAGGGATAGCCGCTCTTCTCCGCTTTCCGATTTAATAAACTATCCTCAGAAAGGTTTAAATGGTTCTTTATTTAAGAGCATCGGTTAGATAGGTCGAGCGTGGCACGGTAATGGAGTTCTGCCCTAAATGTGGGACGAGACTTGTTCATAAGAGGCTTAAAGAGGGAGCCTTTTTAGTCTGCCCAAGATGCGGCTATAAAAAGAAGGCGGAATCTCCAATTCCAACCCCAAGAGCGAGAATACCAGTAACTGAAGAGTCAGTTATAGTTATTGGAAAGGAGGAACAACGGATAGAGACAATGCCTGTGGTCACTATAGAATGTCCTAGATGCGGAAACAATAAGGCCTATGTTTGGCAGGTCCAGACGAGAGGAGCGGATGAGTCTACAACACAGTTCTTCAGATGCACGAAATGCGGCTACACGTTCAGAGAATACTCTTGACGTTATTCATGCTTTGATGATAAAATCCAAATGAAGGAACACAATCATAGACTGTTTAATCCCCTCAACTGTTTAACTTTGTCGGCGGGAAGTCTCCGTCCGAGAAGGCGGGGATGAAAGCCGACGGAATTCTTACATTTTTTTCCTTTCGCCAGCCTTCACACTGTCTGCTTGGCTGAGAGAGCTGGCAGACCTAGGCATGGGACAGGCCGAAGTCACGCCTGTAGAGACCAAGACCTCCGTAACCCGTCCTTCCAGACGTGGTTTGCGGAAACGGTTTCGCCGAAGGAAACCTGCGCTCTGGGCGGATGGAGATCGAGCCTGCTCGCTGAAGCAGGAAAGCCCCATCCGAAAGGTAGGGGTAGTTCACTCAGAAATCACCTAAAAAATAGGATAGGAGAGGCTAGGCAAAATGAGGGATCATGAACCTGTATCCACCTCCGCCTCAAGATAAGGAGAACAGCAATAAAACCGGCAGAGAAGAGGGAAGAGTACATACGTAGACTCGAATCCATAATTGAGAGGCTCGAAGACATAATAAACTCCGATGCAACCAGCGACAAATTGAGGATAAGTGCAGTAAATGCATTAACAAGGGTTATAAAGGCTGCTTATGGGATGGTGAAGGATATCGAGATGGAGGAATTCGAAAGGGAACTCGACGAACTGGAGAGAAAGATAGAGGAGGTGAAAAAGGAGAG
>CAZCXS010000117.1:0-4273 GCA_964502685.1 uncultured Candidatus Bathyarchaeia archaeon | reverse complement strand
CCTCCAACACGAGGTCTACTTGATCACGTTCCAAGAGGAAGTCTTTTCCCAGAGCTACTATCTCCTTTTCATAGACACGTTCAGCAACTGGACAGTAGAACTTGGCGTAGTCAATTGTTTTTCCATAGAGAGGACAGCGAACAGGACAGCCTGTTCTTCCAAAACGCATCTCCACGAAGACGGGATTCTTATAGAGCGGCTGATTATGAGCCTTCCCAGCCGGAATTCCCTCTGCTCGGAGAGCCTCTAAGAATGTGTCTCTGCTTACCCCTCCAAACTCTTCCTCGTTGTATCTCATCAGGTAAAAGTAGTATCCCCTCTTAGTGATCCGCGGGTCTCTCTTCAAAGCGTGGATTCCACCTATCTTCTCAAGCTCCCTCGCCAAGTATTCGCCGTTAACGTATCTCCTCTCCGTTTGCTCAGGTAATCGTTTAAGCTGGCAGAGCAGAATGGCTCCTTGAAACTCAGTCATCCTCAGATTCCAGGCTGGAACATGATGCTCATAGAACGGTCTGCCCTCCACCCTGCCGATGTTATGGTATGAGAAGCATTTTTTGGCTAACTCTTCATCGTTCGTTGAAACGAAGCCTCCCTCACCGCATGTCAGAGGCTTCCCCATCTGGAAGCTAAAAGCGCCTAGATGCCCGATTCCGCCTACTTTCCTTCCCCTCCACTCTGATCCATGAGCCTCAGCGCAGTCCTCAACAACTATAAGATCGTGCTCCTCCGCGATCTCCATTATTCTATCCATATCAGCGGGGTAGCCGCCGTAATGAACGGGCACTATGGCCTTCGTCTTCTCTGTGATCGCTTCCTCAACCTTTTCCGGGTCGATCTGATAAGTCTCAGGATCAATATCAACGAAGATGGGCACCGCATTAACGGCTAAGACCGCCGTGGCCGTAGCGATGAAGGTAACGGCTGGAACTATGACCTCGTCTCCGGCTTCAACCCCGGCTGCTTTAAGAGCCAATTCGATAGCGGCCGTTCCATTCGTAACGGCGACGCCGTATTTCACGCCTAAGTACTTGCAGAACTCCGTCTCGAATTGTCCAACTTTGGATTCAGACTGGTCCTTATAAGCGCCTCTCCACCATTTCCCGCTTTCCAGAACCTCAAGCAGAGCCTTCTTCTCTTCGTCGCCGAATATCGGCCAGTTCTTTCTCAGACCGCCGGGAGCAACTGGTGTTCCGCCCTTAACGGCTAATTTGGACATAACCTGAACCTCACATAATCACTTGGGATATTTTTCTTTCTGGTTTTATTTGTAACTTTCTAGTCCCTTTACTTTGATTCCTTAAAAGTCCGAGGCATAAACAGCGAAACAAAACATCTATAAACTTGAACCTTCACTTTTTCTGGTGAGGATAGAAGATGGGCGGAGGAAAAAAGAAGCCGACGTTAACGCAGCTGGAAAAAGCGCAGAGGGCTAAACAGAGAGAAGCAAAACGAGCCAAGTCGAAGAAAGAAAAGCGTTCATCGTCACTACGCGATTCGAAGGCTATGAGGATAATCCCCCCTGATCCGCGGGATAAGAAGGTGATAAGTCAGCTGCAAAGCATGAAGGTAATAACGCCGTACACGGTTGCCTCCCGTTTCAATTTGCTTCTAAGCGTCGCGAAGGACTTTCTCGAGGAATGCCATAGGCAGGGAGTAATAACGTACGTCTCCGGCGGCAGAAACTTAAAGATCTACAGGCCCTCGGAACAGTAACCATACTTCTGAGGCATAAACCGCTATTGCCTTGCTCCCTCTTTTTAAGGATCTTTTCTTTCTGCCTATCTGAAAACGCAAGCGTTATAGGCGCGTATGAGGCTTAAAGAAAATTCTTAAATCTCATCGTTGAGAGATAACCTTTAGGGGAAAGTTTAAGCTGCATATTTTTTCCGGGTTTCGGTGAATCCATTATGAGTCTAAGCAGGTTCATCTACGACAAGGTTATCCTCATTGATGATGCTGGTTGGGGCGACCTCATTTTAGGCGTCGTTGTTGGAGCTCTCAAGCTCCCAGATCACAGATACATGGAGCGTAGGATACCCGTAACCGCTTTTCAACCGCCAAACTTTGAGAAGAAATTATATCTGGATGAGGCTGTCCGCATAGCGGAGGAGATCGTTGACGCCATGCGGCCGGATGAGAAGACATACTTCAAGGTATGCTCGGGATACATCCTCTCCCGTATACGTACGTACCTGAGACAGAGAGGATTCCACGTTGAAAAAGCAAGGATAGAAGGCGAGCTTCAAGAGAGAGTTGAAAAAAGCTATATAGACTGGTGCATAGAGGTCGGGGTGCCGCCTGAAAAGATCAAAGACAAAAGAAGATTCTACCCATTGTTGGAGTGGGTTGCCGAAAAGATCGAACTCAGAGAGCGCTTAGTAAAGACCGGATGGAAGAGCTGGCAGGAGAAGTGGCGGGAGAAGGCCTATCAGATTCATCTTGAGAAGGTGGCGAAGGCTAAGGAAAGATACTATGTTCATAAGCCTTGATCTTGAAAGTTTAAATCATCGGGGGACACGTAGTCACGCAGTTTCCCATCCATCCTCGTAACGTTTTCTCATCAACAAAGGCAAAAGCCTAATGTAGCGAGAGAACTGTTTTAGAAAAACTGGAGAATAAGCACGAAGCGGCGATGGACATGCGGATGTTAGGCGGAGGGTGAAAGCTAAAATGGTAGAAGACGAGGATGATCCCAGAGGATCTCAGGATAGATTCCCAAGAAGAGTATACACAAGGGATGAGGTGCGTAGAGCCAGGGAACTCATTGAGCAGGGACATCGTCATGATCTTCACGTGTCTGGAAGCAGAGAATTCACAGAGAAGACCCGCGAAGCTTTGAAGCTGATAAAGGAAGCCGGCTACTATGATCTTCTCCGAACCTACATACGGGAGATCCGCGAGATAGATGGACTGAGCCAGCTTAGGGAATGCGATTCAGCCATCTGGGCTAATATTTATGCTGTTCAGAACTCTGTTGATGCGGCTTGCTTTTTCGTTCAGAAAGCGTGGCAGATGAAGAACTACATAGAGGGAAAGATGTATTACGGGCATGAAGGGGAAACCCTGATCGCGGACAAAGTTACGAAATTTCTAAGAGACCTGGAGAACAAAGCAGCCTCTGAAGGGGTTAAGGAGGAGTGCCGTAAAAAGATCAGACTCAGAGAGGAAAACGTCTTCCTCTAGATCTTCTCAACCGTTATCTTCGTTCCAATCTTAACTTGGCGGAACATCTCAAGGTTCTCTTTAATTTTTCCAATGTGGTTGATGGGGCTGTAAGGTTTCGCCTCGTCATAGAATATGCAGAAGGCTCTTCCCATAGGCCAGTAAGCCAAGGTTCCTTTCTCAGCGGTTCGCTTAGCTTTTTCCACCCCTAAGTCAAGCTGAACAGGAAAGTAAACGCCGCCCTTCAAGAGTGCAGCGCGACCCTCTAGTGGGAGCTTCCTCACCAAGGCGTCAACCGTTCGAGGAGATAGAAAACGGATAAGTTCACCTTCTGCTTCCCCTAGGTCTTCAACTATCAGCCGTATGGGTATTATAGAGACGCTTTTCAAGAGTTCATTCAGCCCCTTACCTGCTCTATTATCCTCGAAATCTTAATATAAGATTTCGTAGATTCAAGCGTGGATAGAAATGTTCAATATTGAAGGAGCAGCGGCGAGAATCAAAGATTTAGAGATGCGAAGAGACAGGCTTTTGGACGAGCTGAAGAGTTTAGATGAGAAGCATAAGAAAGGCGAGGTCGACGAGGACACATATAAGAAGGAGAGGCATAGAATCGAAAGAAGCATCGTGGAAGTCATGGATAGACTCGCACAGATGCGATTCTTATCAGGAGAAACCTAAGAACATTAACATGCCCACCGGCAAACAGGATTCATATATCGAAGCGTGAAGTCTTAACAGATACGACTTAACATCATCTATCATCCGACAGATTCACAACAACGCGGAGACGAAGAGAAATTCCGATGCTCCGGTAGTATAGCCCGGCCAAGTATTCCGGCCTTTCGACAGAAGAGTGGAGGAGAGCCGGAGACCCGGGTTCAAATCCCGGCCGGAGCACCATTCCCTTTTAAACTAAGAGAGATGTTCTCGCAGATTTTCCACATTGTCTTTTTATTTAATCTTAGCATTTTTAGCTTAAGCCGTAACTTTCTATACATCTGAAAGCGGGTTTCAGAAGAATGGATGATTATGCTTTAAAATGGATAATTAATTAAATTTTAAATGCATCAGATTTTTCGCTGTTCCTTTAAATCGGGTTCTTTCAGCA
>CAZCXS010000116.1:0-4298 GCA_964502685.1 uncultured Candidatus Bathyarchaeia archaeon | reverse complement strand
CCAATCAGCACAGAATTGCTCTCCGCCATTCTTTGTCACCTTCAATCTCTGTTAGCTTTATGTGCATATTAATAAGTCTTGGGGTTGAAGACGCATGTATACGGCTTGATTTAAGAGTAAAAGCAACATCAAGCAACAGCCCATTTTATGAGCTCACAACGCCATGTGCCTCTAGGGTTCTGAACGGCGAATCGCGTTTCTCCGATATTTGCGGCTTAGCTTGACGAAGTACAGAAAGTTTTCGGGTTTCATCTCGTATGGTAGTTCCCCCTCGGAGCTTAGAATGAAGCCTCCTCCCGGACTACCTATGCTGATTCTGTCGATTAGGTGCTGTTTTAGATCTTCTTTGCTCATAAAGCCTATATGCTTGCTAAGTCCTCCTTGGAGGCATAGTTTGTCCCCATACTTCTCTTTTAATACAGCTAGATCCATATTGTCTGATGGGCCTATCGGATTTAAGACATCAAGCCCCGCATCAACCAGCAGGGGGACAATCGCATTTATGTTGCCGTGACTATGCATATTTATGAATGCTCCGTACTTGTGGGCCAGTTCTATGGCTTTTTTATGCCAGGGGAAAATCAGCTCTTCGTAGAGTTTAGGGTTCATGAATGTGCCCTTATTATAGCCGAGGTCATCCACCCACCCAATCATCATTGCTCCTCTTTCTAAAAGGTTCTTCTCAGCTTTCAGGTTGAACTCCCCGATTTTGCGGATTAACTTGGCGAAGAAATCCTTGTTTACATATATGTCTTTAAGGATTATGTGAAGCGGCCCGCGGAGGAAGTACCAGACACCTGAAAAGAAACCGTTTATGGAGCAGGAGGGGAAGAATCCTCTCTCCACTATGTATTTAATGGCTTTTTCGACCCCCTCATATCTCTCAGCGTCGTCGGGATCGGGGAGCTGAAGATTCTCTAGGTCTTCTTCGCATCCCACAGGATACTTTATGTATTCTCTTGCCCATACATTTTTCATCGTACCTACCCTCCAGACAGCACCAGTCTCCCATTCTATGATTCTCCATTCCCCCGCGCCGTCGGTTGCTTTGACTACTCTAAAACCCCCACTTCCTGCATTTACGATAAAGATGTCGAGATGATCTGCCACTCTAAGCGTTCTTTCAAAACGACGCGCCATTATGCTTCCTTTAATGTTTAGGCCTGAGGGTTTTTCTTTGTGAATACTCGTAGACTCCTTCTCAAGGAAGGGCATAAGCTTCGCTCTGGCCATCTCGGTTGTGAAGCCGATTATTTGAGGCACAACCTTCGGATCTTCATGGAGAACAGCTGAAAGCACGCATTCAAAGCGGTTAATCGTCAATCGAAGCACCCTTACCGACTGTTGTTATCTGCTTAAGGAAGTAAGCAATATATTTCTTATCTTAAATTTGATGGTTTTTTGGGGAGGCTTTTAATATTACTTTTTTTCTAAATAGTGTTACTTCACTTGGAGTGCGAAGAAAACGTTTAGGGGAAATCCGAGAGAAGAAATAGAGAATCTTATACAGAAAGGCGACTTAGAGGCTCTTCTAAGAAAGGCTGCGGAGATTCATGGGCACTTCTGCAGTTATCTGGCCTACGGAGTTAAGGCTGGCTACATCGCGGTTAAGGAGCTCGGAATAAAGAGCACAGGTATGGAGGAGATCATAGCAATAGTTGAGACTAATAATTGCTTCAGCGACGGCGTTCAGATAGTAACTGGCTGCACATTTGGGAATAACGGATTAATCTTTAAGGATACCGGCAAAACCGCTGTAACTGTGGCTAAAAGAGACGGAGCGGCCATAAGAATCATTTTGAATCCGACTTACGAGGAGTCCATTGAGGAGGAGTACTCTGAAGCTAGTGAACTTTGGGAGAAGATCGTCGTTAAAAGGGAAGAAGCAACACGACAGGAGCATGAGAGGATGATGGAGCTCTTCGCGGAGATGGCGTTCAGAGAAATAGAAAAACCCGCTGATAAGATGTTTAGGATCACCCGAATGAAGATCAAAACGCCTGAGTATGCTCCTATATTCAATTCGGTTATATGCCCAGTCTGTGGGGAGAAAACATACAAACCCGTTATGCACGATGGGAAACTTCTATGCATTGACTGCGCCGGCGTCGACTACTATCTTCTAGATGGTAGGGGAATCAGCAAGACATGCAAGGAAGGATGAAGAAAATTAGAGAGGATTGAGACCATATGAGGAATAGGCATTTCTCAGTGAAAGATGTGGCATTGATGACTATTTTCGGATGTATATCTTCATTGACAACGTTGACAACGAATTTTATTCCAGCTCCGCTTCCAGGTCTATACGCCGTAATAGCGATCCCCATAAGCACGATTCTCACTTTAACAGTAGTGGATATAGTTAGAAAGTTTGGCGCAGCAACTTTCACCCAGCTCGTAAGCGGGGTCTTATCAACGTTTCTTCCCGGCGGCCCTCCCGTAGCCTGGATAATAATCCCCGGATGGTGCGTCAGCGGCCTACTAATAGATTCAATCGTGTATCTGGCGGGGAGGAGACCTAGCGAGTCGAGGCTGCTTTCAACGATCATCGGAGCTGTCTATAACATTCCAGGGGACTTTCTATTGTATTGGAGCTTCATCACGTTTCTAGGCTGGGCTTACTCGCTCTTCTTCTTCCTGTATGGCTTTCTAGCGATACACATGATTTTAGGAGGATTAGCTGGAGTCTTCACGCCGAACGTGATCAGAAGGGTCAAACCCGCATTAAGCGACTAGAACCTCTATTTTTATGATTGGCTTTACAGGCCCGGATAATTTCGCCATTCATTGAATGATCCCTTTTCCCAAAAATTCAGCAACCCCTGGAAAACACAAAAACTTCGGCGGAAGAATTAATATATGAAATTGGATAGATGGACAGAATAGGCGATTAGGATGCATGAGGGTCGCGTCTGGCCTCCTGAATGGAGGAGATATAACGATCCTAAAACCGGGGTTGAGGTTCTTCAGCTAACGAATTATAAAGGTCACAGTTACCACCTGTACTTTACGAATCCAGGATGGTACGATAATAATCGAAGACTCCTCTTCGGTTCTGACCGTGAAAACCGAACAAACCTCTTCAGCATAGACCTGAAAACCGGGGAGATAACCCAGCTCACAGATCTAGATCCGGTTAAACCTCCCTATGAGGTTCAGTTCTTAGCGACATGTATCAATCCGGTTCGTAATGAAGCTTATTTCTGGTATAATCGACGGATAATTAGCTTGAACCTTAAAACCCTTGAAAGCCACGCATTGTGGGAGATGCCAGAGGGTTTCTTATCCTCCATGATCAACTGTACATCAGATGGAAAGTATATCTGCGCAGGAATATTTGAGGATTTATCCAGACATCTTAGAATTGATTATTTGCATGGCTATGTGGGGTTCAGAGAGACTTGGGAAGCTCGCCCACTCAGCAGAATCATCCGCGTAGCAACTGACGGCTCCGAGGCTGAAACAGTTTGGGAAGAGAGAACATGGATTGGACATGTGAATACATCGCCTACGCAACCCCACTTGATAACCTTCTGTCATGAGGGGCCGTGGGATTACGTGGATAACCGAATATGGGGCTTAAATTTGGAGACCCATGAGGCGTGGATGATTCGGCCGCGTGAAGACAAAGAAAGCGTTGGACATGAATACTGGCTCTCAGACGGCGTCCACATAGGTTACCATGGAAGATGGCCTGATGGAAGCAACTTGATCGGCATGATCCGATACGACAACACCGAGAGGGTGGAGTTCAGAATTCCACATATAACTGGTCATACCCACTCAAACGATTTCTCCCTAATAGTAGGCGACGGGGGAAGTGTTGTAAGGCTCTGGAAGCGGGATGGAGATAAGCTTGAAGGCCCTCGTGTGCTCTGTGAACACCGCAGTAGCTTTCACATTCAACATGTGCATGTACATCCAAGATTCAGCCCTGACGGAAGCCAAATCCTATACACAAGCGATGCATCCGGATATGGAAACCTCTACCTTGTACGGCTTTCAGAATTCGAGGAGCTGCCCAGAATAGATGAGGTCTAAGGAATTTTTCTAATTCGTCATTCTTTAAAGATGGGTAGAATAGAGAGAAGTTCTTGAAATATTGCTTATGGGGTCAAATTTGACGGATTATAACCTGTTTCATAAAGGAAGGCACCGTATCATTTCTTCTCTCTTGCTCTATATTCAACTTTTGCCTCTATCTCTTCAAGTTCTTTCTCTATCCAGCGGACACCGAATAGATAGCGCGCTGATACTCCGATTCCCTAGCTTATCAATGGATAAATGAACCAGATAAC
>CAZCXS010000115.1:0-4330 GCA_964502685.1 uncultured Candidatus Bathyarchaeia archaeon | reverse complement strand
TTGTCTACGAGGCATGGAACCTCGACGCAGCAGCCCTGAGGCAGATTCGTAATCAGACCGTTATTCCTAACATTCCCATTTATACGGGAAGGCTTGCCCGTCTCCATTGAGTATATTATGGTTGAACAGTACTCTGCGCTTCTACGGAGCGGTATTTTCTCATCGCTTTTTACTAGGCGGACCATCAGTTCATCTCGTTTTCTTCGTCTTTTTTCCATCATTTCCATCCTTTCAACGGGGTCGATAAGCTTGAATCTTTTAAGGAGTTCAGGCCGTTTTCTGAAGTAGGGAACATACTCCGACATGTGTTGACTTGACTCCGTGTTGAAGTATCCGAATGCCTTGAATATCTCAACACGAACGATGTCCGCGCCTGCCCAGTGAGCGTCGGGGCTGGAATAGACTTTCGGGTCCTTAAATTTCTCCCTGAGAATTGGATAAGCATCTTTCCCTTTCCATTTGAGCTCCAGGAACCATGCCATGTGATTTATCCCAGCGACCCAGTAGGACAGTTCCTCTAGGGGTGCGCCTAGGTATCTCGCGAGCTCAGCGGCGGTTCCCTGCACGCTGTGACATAAACCGACATTTTTGACTTTAGAATAATCATTCATAGCCCAGCAAAGCATGGCCATTGGGTTCGTGTAGTTGAGCAGCCAGGCTTCGGGGCATAGGTCTTCAACATCATGGCAGATATCTAAGAGGACGGGTATGTGCTTCAATGCGTAGAATACTCCCCCAGGCCCCACCGTGTCTCCGATTCCCTGTTTTACCCCATACTTTGCGGGGATCTCTATGTCCAGCCTAGTAGCCTCTAAACCTCCAACCCTGATTGAGACTATGACATAGTCGGCTCCTTCCAGAACAGTCTTGCGGTCGGTTGTAGATTCGATTTTCGTCTCAAGTTTATGCTGATTTATTAGCTTCTTCGCGAAGGCTGTTGTGAGATCTAAGGCTTCCTTGTCGATGTCTACCAACGAAATCGTGCAGTTCCTAAGTTCCGGATAGGAGAGAATATCAGTAATCAGGTTCTTAGCGAAAACGTGACTTCCCGCACCGATTATTACGATTTTCAATCAGCAATCACCCGGGTAGTATTCATTTGATACGCGCTTAATTAGCTTATGCCTTAATTCAGCTCTTTATGAATTCGCATCTCATGCGGCGGCGCGGTATTTAGCAACAACCAATATTTGTTGATTGCAAATTCTAGACGAACCATTCAGGCCTTGGTCTAGATACCTTTCTTATTCGCTTTCTAGATAAAACTCCGAAGTCGAAGGGAACGAGAAAATCAGCGAGGCCCTTGGAATCTCTTAGCTCTTCTAAATCTATGTTTAATCCTAAGATTCCGGAGATCGCTTTTAATACTTCACGGGCGGCCGTCACATCCAGCCGATCGCCTGAGGTTTCAGCCAACAAGCAGAACCCTTGCATTCCGCGGAGAGCTGCTAAGCCGATGAGAAGCCCGGCTACGCCGTAGATCTGCCCGCTGAGGACTTCTGCGCCTAAAGCTGCCGCTGTTTTCGCTGTCTCGGGATCTGAAGCTGCATAGTAAAGATTTGGTTTCTCTACTTTCTTTCCAGGTCTATATCCTCCAAGGGTTATGACATACTTGCATCCGAATTTTTCGGCGATGTCGAGAATTGCGCTGCAGAGTTCATATTGACCGCGACGTGTAAGGGCCTGTGTATTACCATAAAGAAGGATGAGGTCTCGTTCTCCACTTTTTCTTCCTTGATGATAGTAAAGGCGACAAAAAGGCGATTTTATGATCCCCATCTCCTCTACAACAGAAATATCGGGAAAGGAGGTTGATCTAATCTCGCCGAGAACCTTTGCTTCTAACTTTTTAATCATAAATGCAACTGCTATGTTTGCTACAAGACCTATTCCGGGAAGCCCCTCTACAAGTATGGGGTCCCTAAGCTTAGGTCTATCAAGAATCTTTATGTCGCAGCCCAACCAAGTGCACCTTAACCAGGTAATGTCTCTATTTCTCCAAAAATCTTTTGGTTTTTCATTAGACTCAACCATGTAGGCTGTGAGGATGCTTAAGAGGCTTTTATACGTCACCGTTATATGCAACGTTTCAAGTAATCATTCTGAGATGATAGATGTTTAAAAATCTAAATCTCGGAGCCTTGGGCCTCAAAGCATCTTTCTTCACATCTGCGGAGCTAGCATATCTCGGAGGGTTCGAGGGAATAGACCTGAATGTTCAAGAGATGATAGATCTTCTGGAAAGGAAGTCTGAAGCAGAGATAAACAGTCTACTGGAAGAGAAGGGCTTAAGATGGGGAGGATGGGCGTTGCCCATGAGATTCGAGGGGAACGAAGAAAGTTTTCAAAGAAGCCTGAGAAGCCTCCCACGTATTGCAGAGAAAGCAAGTAAGCTGGGATGCCTTCGAGCCTATACTTGGATAACCCCCTTCTCAGATGAGTTGACCTTTGAGGAGAATTTTAGCCTCCATGTGAAAAGAATCGGCGCCGCGGCGGAGGTCCTTGAAGAGTACAACTGTGTCTTGGGACTTGAGTTTGTAGCGCCGAAGACCTTACGTCTCAATCATAAGTACGAGTTTATCCATGATATGGAGGGAATACTTGATCTCCGCGAAGCAGTAGGAGCGGATAACGTTGGAATATTGTTGGATTCCTGGCATTGGTATACGTCCCATGGGACTATAGATCAAATTTTGAGGTTGAAAGGGTCGGATGTGATCTACGTTCATATTAATGACGCTCCTGCGGGGATACCGATAGACGAGCAGGTCGATAATATTAGATGCTTACCCGGAGAAACAGGAGTAATCGACATAACTGGGTTTTTAAAGGCATTAAAGAGAATCGGGTATGACGGCCCTGTTACACCTGAACCCTTTGATAAAAGATTAAGGGAGATGCCGATTCGTAACGCGGTTCTCAAAGTAGGCGAAGCGGTTAACAAGGTTTGGCGTTCAGCGGAGCTTTAAAGAGTTCCGGTTAGAGCAGGGAAGTCTGGATTTATTACTAAAGTAATAAAAATATGAACGCTCATATCTGATATTCTGGAACACTCAATCGGTTGAACGCCTAGAGGGTATTTTCTTGGCCTCGAAGGAAAGTAGGCTGAAAGACCGATTTAGCTATTTAGACGCAGTTGTCTCCGCGATTGTTAATCATGAAAAAAATCTCAACGATCTAATTTTAAGACTTGAATCAATAGTGGAGAGAATATCCGAAGTTGTAGAAAAAGCTCAGAGAGGTCAAGACGAGGGGAGGAGGCGGAAACAATCCAGCTTTTATTAAAATGGTTATGCTGATATTCCGCCTGAAAAAGCGAGGAGAGAGCCCAAGGATTTTGAATTTAACAAATCCGGCGGGAAGCTCGAAACCATGAGATTGTCATTTCCAGTCTTGAAGGCAACCATTCAGGATGCGTTTCACATAGTCAAGGCTTGCTGATGGCCAAGGAGACTTCAAGTTTTGGGCTTAGCGGGGCGAGATTCATCTTCTAGATGGAATCTCTTCTTGTCTGAAGAAGAGACCCAGTGTCTGGTCGATTGTCTCAGCTACCTTGTGGATGTTCTCGAATACCCGAGCTATGTCTCGCTGTATCTCCTCCACCGTGTTTCTCAGGCTTCTCCCTCTAAGCTTGTAGAGCCCTTCTTGATGGATTACTAAGCCGCTTTTTATCATCTTATTTAGGTGGTGAACGATTGTTCCTCTGGTTAGGTTGAGCCTCTGGGCGAGCTCATCGCTTGTTAAGCCTTTGTTATCTCTTGCAGCCTCAACTATCTCTTTGAAGATTCTATAGGCCGTTTTCTGTTTATCTCTTGGCTCTAGGAATCCGAAGCTTCTGCATATCCATTCAAGGTCGCTTTCATAATCCACTGTAGGTAGCACTCTGATGTCGAAGATTTTATATTCAGCTAATGTTCCCTCAAATAAGGCCATTAGAGGTCATCTCGGCCAAATTAAGTCTACCTGTTCACAATTTATTTTTCTAGTAAAACTTATATATTTTTGGTTTATTATGAAAACAAAAAGGTCAGTGAACCCAAAGAGAGGTAGAAAAAGATGGCGTACCTTGCACAAACTCAGTCAGGTCAACCCGTACTTATTCTTAAAGAAGGGACGTCTAGGAGTAGGGGGAGAGAAGCTCAAAGAAATAACATTATGGCGGCCAGGGTCATTGCTGAAGCGATAAGATCCACGCTAGGGCCGCGCGGTATGGATAAGATGCTTGTTGACAGCCTCGGGGACATCACAATAACGAATGATGGAGCCGCAATCCTAGATGAGATTGATGTTGAGCATCCAGCGGCCAAGATGATGGTTGAGGTCGCCAAGA
>CAZCXS010000114.1:0-4332 GCA_964502685.1 uncultured Candidatus Bathyarchaeia archaeon | reverse complement strand
TTCGAGATAAGCGGTTTCCATAGAAGATCATGGAGCATAAGAGACAAGGAGTGGAGCTTCTATCTCTGGCTTGGGCCTAGAATAGCGGGGGCTAAGGAGAAGCCGGAGCTCTATAGATATGAAGCCGACTTCGTGCCTCCTGAACCTGCAAAGTATGAGCTGGAAAGACATCAACCGGAGAGAACAATCCTGACAGAGGAGGAGAAAGAAAGAGCAGAAGTGATGGAGAAGAAGCTGCGAGAATTCGTGGGGTCTCTGTCACCGTCTCCCGGAGACTTGATGGCAAAGGACTTCATGAAAAGACAGATGACGCTTCAACGTCCAGCTTAACACGATTGGAGTTAACCCTTAATATTTTTCTATTCCTCGTTCTCAGCGGGCTTGAAGTCTTCGCATGATGGGCTGTCTAGATAACGGAAGATTCCTTTCTTTAGGCATCTCACAACCGGTGGGCATTGGAGCTCAGCATAAACACATTCGGCGCATGTAGGCATAATCAATCACCTTTCTTTATGAAGCTTATTTGGAATGTAAAGTTTTCGTGCCTATACTATAGCTGATTTTGATTCCCCTTTCCAAGCTTCGGCTCATTAAGCATCCACGTTTAAAGAGGTTTTCGGCTCTTCTAAATCTCTTTCTGGATTCCTCATCGTTGGGAATCTCCACCTCGATATTCACGTCTAAATGACCTACGCAGAGGCGTCCTCTCTCATCCTTTTCCGTAGACACCGTTACGGTTGCATGTAATCCCCCATATTTTACTCTAGCCCATTCCAGAAGGGAGACGAAAGTTGAACACATACATTCAGCGAGGCTGGCTGCTAAGAGCTGACGTGCTTCTCCGCCCATCTTCTCCTTTGGGACGCCGGCTTTCTTAACGATTAAATCATCCATTGTTTCGCTATCAAACTTTATCAGAAGGTCTCCATCCTCCGGCTGTTCAAGCTCTATCTTGACTTCAGACATGAACGACACAGGCACACACCTACCTACGGATTTATCTGGTACTCATGTACATAAGTCTGGCCCGCACGAATCTCTACACAAAATTATCCTTTCAGGATGAGTATAAATGTTGAACCGCTTTCCTCTTGCAAACCCGATTAGGGTAAGCCCCATCATCTCAGCCAACTTGATTCCCTTATCAGTAGGCGCTGAAATTGATACGATTACCGGGATTCCTACACTAGCAGCCTTAATTACGATGTCTGAGGTTATCCTTCCACTCGAAGTCAGAAATACTTCTTTGAAGTCTAAGCCTTGAAGAACCGCTTTGCCTATGACCTTATCTACAGCGTTATGTCTGCTGATATCTTCCGAAATCGCTAAGATGCGGCCCTGATCATCCATGAGAGCCGCTGCATGAGTCCCCCCTGTTTCCCTATAGATCTCCGCGGATAAGTTAAGATTCTTAGCGGCTTCTATTATTGCTTGGGAGGCGAATCTGACAGATGAGTCTTGCTTTTTAAGTCTCATCCAGATTTGAGGAGGTATCTTATTTTTCCCTGATCCACATCCGGTTGATATGGTCCGGGTCTTCTCAATATGCGGTTCCTTACTTAGCCGAATATCAATCCTTCCCTTGATGATCTTCAATTCGAGAATCTCATTCGGCTTGCTTATCATTCTCTCCGTCATTAAGTGTCCGATAGCTAGCTCCCTGATTTCAAATGGTGATACCAGCATCACAGAGTAATGATGACCATTAATACATAGGCTTACTTGACTTTCCAAAACGATCTTATCCATGAATGGTTGAGCAGACTTTCTTCTGAGATCGACTCTTAACGTCGTATGCTGGGTTAAAGCGAACTCCTTAGTATTCCCCTTAACCATTACTAATCGTTCTCTCCACACATTTTGTCTTTTATCTATCCGCCTCTTTCTAATACTTTGTAGCTCTCGTAACCTTTTCTATGTTTACCTGCAGTATCGTTTCTTCCGTCCTAACTGCCAACGCGAGCATCTTCTGTTTTCTCGCATAATAGTTACGGCTTCACAAGCGAAAATATGAAAAGTCTTATTCTTCACCGGTGGAAGAACAAACAGGAATAAAAAATGATAAAAGATGCCGCATTTAATTCCGTAATCAAGCATCTGACGCATGATCTGCAAGGCAGATTTAATGAACATTAAAGGGGTAAGCAAAAAAGGGGAGTTGAAATGAAAGTACTGATAAGTTACGAACTTAATGATGAGCTGAAAAGAAAAATTCTGGAAGAAGCCCCGAAAGGCGTCGATATAGTCTTCTCGACGGATAAGAAAGAGATCTTAGAAGAGGTGAGAGACGCTGATGCGGTATTCGGGCTTCTGACGCCTGAGATGCTTAGAGCCGCTGAAAGGCTGAAGTGGAATCAGACGCCTGTGGCTGGTCTTGAGCGATACATCCCTGAAATCCCTGAAATAGTTGAGAGAGACATAATCATAACGAATGTTGCCGGAATATACAATGAGGAGATCGCGACTCACGTCTTCGCTCTTATAACTGCCCTCTCAAGAGATCTCCCCACGCTTATTCGTCAACAGGACAAGAGGATCTGGGATGCAGAGAATGTAAGAATAGTTCCGCTACTTGGCAAGACTCTGGGAATAATCGGTCTAGGAGGAATCGGAACAGAAGTCGCTAGGAGAGGAGTCGCCTTCGGCATGAAAGTGATAGCAACAAGAGCTCACCCAGAAAAGGGTAAGCCGCCGTTTGTTGAGAAGATTTGGGGTCCAAAAGGACTAGATAACCTGCTTAGAGATTCCGATTTCGTGGTGATATGTACCCCTCACACGCCAAAAACTGAAAAGATGATCAGAGCCAGAGAATTCAGAATTATGAAGAGAACAGCGTTCCTCATAAACGTCGGAAGAGGCGCAGTTGTCGACCTGGCTGACCTAACAGAGGCACTCCGAAAAGGCGAGATTGCAGGCGCCGGCCTAGACGTATTCGAAGAGGAGCCTCTGCCTCCGGATCATCCGCTATGGAATATGAAGAATGTCATCATAACTCCGCATTTAGCGGCAAGAGGACTCTCTTCGCTTTACGAAGAGAGAAGAGTAAGTATTTTTCTGGAGAACCTTAAACGTTTCATGAAAGGCAGCCCCCTTGTTAATGTTGTTGATAAGAGAATGTGGTACTGATACAGAGGCAGTTATAGATAAAGAAAAAGACCGCCGGGCTAATGAAAAACCTAATAAACCAGAGTCTATCCGCCTTCGACTATTGGAACCAGCTGAATCCTCTCTGCTGACGGATCGAATGTGAATATCAGTTTCTTCTTTCCGTCAGGCGTTATCTTAAAGGCTAACCAGCCTCTTCGCGTGTATTTTATAAACGTTTCTTCAGCCGACGCAGCCTCTTTTAGATTCTCTTTTTTCAACGTTAACAGTATCTTTCTAGGCGTCTCTTCTATCGGAGTCATCTTCGAGTTTTCACCGCGATTTTGAAAGCGAAGTCTCAGACTAATATTTTATCAGGATTAAACCATAGATAATATTGTGGTATGCTATGCAGGAGTTAGGAGGATACGCAGGCAAGTTTCTTCGAGTCGGTCTAAGAGCGGTCAATCTCATGAGGGCCTTTAATATCAGGGCTGGAATAACCAAGGAATTAGATCGTCCATCACCAAGATATGGATCAACACCTGTAGACGGCCCCTCGAAAGGTCAAAACATAATGGCCTACTCGGATAGGATGTTAGAGAACTACTATCGGCTCATGGGATGGGATACGGAGACTGGAAAACCGCTTCCGGAAACATTGAAGGCCCTAGGCTTGGACTACGTGGTAAAGGATCTTTGGCAAGTCTGAAGAATAAAAGCATATTTTTGGATAATCTTCATATAATTTAATTGTTGCAAGGGGGAGATGCGAAGAAAACGTGATTCCAGAGAGGAGGATCATAAGTGGAATTTCAAATTGGAAAAGCGAAGATCCGCATTATACAAGGAGACATCACTGAGCAGGAAACAGACGCGATTGTTAACGCCGCGAACAGCAGCCTGATGGGCGGCGGAGGAGTGGACGGCGCGATCCATAGGAAAGGCGGACCGAAGATTCTAGAGGAATGCAAGAGGATCCGCGAAACAGAATGGCCTGACGGTTTACCGACGGGAAAGGCCGTTATAACATCCGGAGGTAACCTGAAGGCCAAATATGTAATTCATACTGTTGGACCTGTATGGCGCGGAGGGAAGTATGGGGAACCAAAGCTACTGGCAGAGGCTTACCGAAACTCCTTGAAGCTCGCGGTCTCAAAGGGTTTAAAGACCATTGCCTTCCCCGCGATAAGCACCGGGGCTTACGGTTATCCTAAAGAGGAAGCCGCTGAGATAGCGCTGAAAACG
>CAZCXS010000113.1:0-4362 GCA_964502685.1 uncultured Candidatus Bathyarchaeia archaeon | reverse complement strand
CCATCTCGATCGTCGCAGGAGGCTTAGGCGTAACATCGTAATAAACCGTTGAAACATCTATGCATTTCTCCAGAATCGCTTCAGCAGTCTCTTCGAGTACGCTCCATGGAAGCTCAGAGACCCTCGCTGTTAAGAAATCATCCGTCTCTATCGATCTTATCACAATAACATAGGGTTTCCTAGCCTTTTGCTCCGCGATCGCATAAAGCACACGTGTGAACTCCGGATGGCTCTTGATGATGGCATCCTGAAGATTGAGAATCTGGGAGACATCGATTTGCATGATGCTTCTATTATTCTCGCTGCATTTTAACGCTAGAATGTCTCCGTATACTCTGCGTTTATCCCTGACGCCCGTCGCCTTATCTGCAAAGACTTTAATTTGAATCTGGCTTTCATCCAAATTAAGTATCTGAGAAGTCTGCTTCTTGATTTCTCTGACATCTGGATGCGGCAGCTTCTCCTCGTTGTCTATTATCGCCGCGAAATATTGACTCGGATTGTACTTGGAGAGTTTCTCCTCTGTTATCGCCGTCGCCATTTTAAGCGAGGCTAATTTGTCAAGTCTAACTTCTCCAACGACTCTTACTGAAAGACCGGGTCCCGGAAATGGCTGCCGCTCAGAAATCTCAGGTGGAATCTTCAGGTATCTTGCAACTTCTCTTACTTGCCACTTCAGGAGGCTGATTAAGGGTTCAACAACCCTGAATCCATACATTTCTCTGGTGTTGATTCCTATTTGCTCCAGCACGTTGTGCTGAGTTTTTATTCCCCCCTTCGTCTCAATTATATCCGCAAGTATTGTTCCTTGAACTAGATAGCTGCTATTTTCGCGTTTCGCTATTTCGCTTAGAGTCTCATAAAATGTCTTCCGGAATGCCTTACGCTTCTCTTCAGCATCCCTCAATCCTCGAAGAGCATTTAAAAATCTCTCTTGGACACGTTCTATTCTCACCGGCAAGTTAAGCGGCGGCCTTGAAAGAATCTCGGCAACTCTTTCCGGCTCGCCTTCCCTCATGAAGGCGTCGTCTAGGGTGACGCATATGAGATTCTCTCCTATAGCTAGATGAGTCAGTACTGCACAGGTTGAACTGTCAACCCCTCCGGAGACGGCTATGACCGCTTTCTCTTTTCCTATAATCTTCCTTATCTTTTCGATTTGGGTCTCGGCGAATTCTTTCGGGTTAAATTCACCCATTTCCATTTTTTTCTCATCCTATTTTCTTTTTCGATAAGGGGCTTCTATAGAATTTCTGCTGTATTCGTTATTCAAGATGGGATATTGTTCTCTTTGAACTTAAGCCTTATAGGCATGTACAGCAACATAATTCTCATGTTATGTAGAAATAGATAAAAGAGTGTGAAGACGATGAAGCTCGTAACTGTTCTTCTCCCTGAAGCTTACCTTGAGGGTCTCGATGAATTAGTAAGGCAGAATATGTATCCAAGCCGAAGCGCAGCGATACGAGCCGCAGTCAGAGACCTATTAAGACGAGAACTCTGGACCAGATAGCAGAATACTAATTATTTCTCCACTCTTTTTAAATTTTCACAGCAAAAATGGACGTAAATGTATCCCTCAAACATTAATATTTTCCACGTAAAGGCCCAACAGAATTATTTTTCATTTTTAAACGGAATCCCTGAATCTCTTCGCAGCTTCCTCGGGCATCTCCGCAAGCGTTATTGCCCTTCCGATTATCACATACCGCGCTCCAGCCGAAATCGCGACTCTTATATTTCCCCCTTGCGCTCCTATACCGGGGGAATAGATCGGAATCTTCTCTTTCAGAACCTCATGGACCTCTTTTATTTTCTCAGGATAAGTCCCGCCGACAACCACTCCGTCAGCACTCCAGGCTAAAGCTTTCTCGGCGAAGGCGATATACTGTGGCTTCTTCTCGCCGGTTTCTGAATCGTAAATCATCTGGCCGTACCCCTCCCAAGAGGACTTGTGGCTCATATAGACGAGAAGGATAACTCCGCGGTTCATTTTTCTCGCGGCTTCGAAGACCGGTTGAAGCCCATCTTTCCATCCCACGAATGGATTAGCCGTGACCGCGTCGAAGCCTGCATTGAAATAGTTCTCCGCTATGACGCGGTTCGTGTATCCGATATCGTTTATCTTGCAGTCCATTATGACGGGTAAATCTAAGCTATGAGCCTTCTCAACGATTCTTTTAACCCCATTATATAATCCAAGCGGCAGCAAGAGATGTCTATTCAGTTTTACAGCGCAGATGTAGGGGTGAACCTTATCAAGAATCTCGAGTCCGCTGGAGAGAAGTCCCTCAGCACTTGAAGGAACGCTGTCTAATGCAAGAATGATTCTGGAGCCGCTTCTTCTTTCCGACTCCTCCATTAATTGCTTAAACGACAAGTTGATTCTCCTCTTCCTTTTTTAGTATTTGCTAGTCTTTAACGATTCCTCCGCAGAATTTGGTCACGAAGTCTATAGTCACACTCTTAGCCTCTGAAAGTTTCTGTGTGGATATTCCCGGCACGCCGCAGAACAGCAAAAGCACATTTCTAGTCGCTTCCGTCACCTTCGTGCTATCAGCATCTCTGTAAGGATAAATAGCAACGAGTTTTTCCTCATCCGATATGACTATTTCTCTGCCGTTAAGCCTTAAAGGCACCCTCATTCCTATCCCAAGAAATTCCTCCCCTCCTTTTGCGTATCTCATTACCAGTTTCCCTGCCACCCTGTCAGAATCAAACGCGGCGATGGCGATTTCCGTCTTTATAGATGCCAGATTGTAAGCATCCACCAGCGTATTTATCAGCGGCAAAGGTCTTCCACGTAGCAGCCTTCTTATCAGAGCCTCTGCTGCCGGCCGGATTTTAGTTGGGTCAACGCCGAGCTTCCAGAAGAAGTCTCTGTAGGCTCTAATTATCGGTCTATCCTTTAGAGTCTCAATATCATATGCGTCTTGGGTTTTTTTGAGAATATCCTTTTTGTATGCCTCTAGATTAGAATCAGACTTTTTAACGATAACATTTTCAATGTAGCTCGTTAAAACTTGAAGATCCGGAAAGTCTCTCCGTACTTCCTCGCTGATAGTTATGGTCATAGCATTTCCTCTCTAGGCTTTGGATTCGATTTTGACTAATTTGATTCATGCGATCAGGATTCTAAAAGGTTTCTTTTCTTGCAATAAAACCTTTTTTAATTAAGATTAAGAATGCTGACAAATATTTTTAGTTGAATAGATGAATATGTCAACGATGGAGAATACATCAGTCTTCAGGGGGAAAGAAAGAGTTGATTAAAACTGTATGGAGCATCACTCTAAGCGTCTCGAATCTTGAAAGATCCAAGAAATTCTATGAAGATGTCTTGGGACTGAATAAGAAGTACGAGTATTCAAGCTATGTAGGATTTGAATGCGGCGGAGTAGAGATCGGCTTAAGACCACGGGAATCAGTTGAAATAGGAAGGGATGCCGCTTCTATACAATTCTTAGTGAATGATGTGGATGAGGAATATCGAAGGTTAGTGAATAAAGGCGTAAAATTCACATCTAAGCCTCATGATGAACCTTGGGGTGGAAGGCAAGCAAGCTTCCGTGACCCTGACGGAAATCTTTTAGAGATAACCGAAATAAACTGGGAGAAATACTTCAAAGTCTCATTAGAAGGAGCAGCGAGGAGATAAAGCTCGTTGAAGCCTGTAGCTCGTGAGCTCCTTCGAAGAATCCGCGAGTATAAGCCTGAACCGGATGCTGATCGCTTATACACCGCGCTTTCAAGAAGAGGCACACCTGACCGTGTTCCATTCATGGAGCTCTTTGCAGACGGCGAGGTCATGGCGGCAATTTTAGGGAAGCCGCTGGACTATTTTACTAGGGAGCTGCGGAGTCGGAGAGAATGGGAGGAACGTATGCTCTCCTTGATAGAGTTCTATGAAACATTAGGCTATGACTATGTTAGAGCCGACACGAGAGACTTCGAAGCGACAGTGAAGTTTTATGAGCAAAACAGAAGGGTGCTTTCCGCAGGGAAGGTGGGGTCCAGAGCTTACAGATACAAGACTTTGGATGTCGCGTCTGAGCTTAATCGCGGCGAGAGGCTATGGGCGAATGAGGATGTAGGCGTCATCGCGAACTGGGATGATTTCAAATCTTTCCCCTGGGAAGACCCTGAAACTATCGCAGAGGAGGGAAACGCCGGGCTTGAATGGGTTTGCGACCATGTTCCATCAGGCATGGGGGTCGTGACAGGCGCGGGGACTATCCTGGAGCCTGTTATGTGGCTTATGGGCATAAAGAACTTCTACGCTAGTCTGTATAAGCAGCCTAATCTCGTTGACGCCATGTTTAGGAAGGTTGGGGAACTCGCCATAGAGCGGTTTAAGCTTGC